>NZ_JBPJSJ010000006.1:0-189675 GCF_051225675.1 Natrinema sp. CGMCC1.2065
GCCGCTCCTCGAGGGCGACCGCGACGCCGGGGAGATCCAGCACGTCGACGGCGCGGCGGGCGTACTCCGCGACGAGCGGGTCGTCGGTCACGACGCCGTCGGCGGGTTCGGCGGTGACGGTCGCCCGCGGCTCCGCGAGCCCGACGCCGATGCCCCCGTAGAGCCGCTCGCGGGCGAGCGACAGGTTCTGAAAACCGACGTGGAGTCGCGCTCCGGTGCTGACGGTCGCGTTCGGCATGATCGTGGGCCCGCTACGAACCTCCCCGGGAAGGGGGTTTCGACGGTGACAATGACTGACGATTACTTCTGAGCGCTCGAGCCCGTGTTCCGCTCCCGAATCCGCGCCGTTCGCCTCCGGGCGAACGTATTCGGCTTTTTCGGAGTTTCCGAACCATTGGCCGAGAAAGGGTAACTTATACCGTTTCGATGCGACGTGAGACCATGAGCAGCGATACCGAATTCGACTACGGCAAGGACGAGGAGTTACGTAGTCGCGAGGTGACCGAGGGCGCGGACAAGGCCCCACACCGCGCGATGTTCCGTGCGATGGGGTTCGACGACGAGGACTTCGGCGCGCCGATGATCGGCGTTCCAAACCCCGCGGCCGACATCACGCCGTGTAACGTCCATCTGGATGACGTCGCCGACGCCGCCCTCGAGGGCGTCGACGACACCGGCGGGATGCCGATCGAGTTCGGGACGATCACGATCTCGGACGCCATCTCGATGGGGACCGAGGGGATGAAGGCCTCGCTGATCTCCCGGGAAGTGATCGCCGACTCCGTCGAACTGGTGTCGTTCGGCGAGCGCATGGACGGGCTGGTCACGATCGGCGGCTGTGACAAGAACATGCCCGGAATGATGATGGCCGCCATTCGAACGGATCTCCCCAGCGTCTTCCTCTACGGCGGCTCGATCATGCCCGGCGAACACGAGGGCCGGGAGATCACCGTCCAGAACCTCTTCGAGGGCGTCGGTGCCGTCGCCGACGGCGAGATGAGCCCGGACGAACTCGACGAGATGGAGCGCAACGCCTGCCCCGGCGCGGGCTCGTGTGGCGGCATGTTCACCGCCAACACGATGGCCTCGATCTCCGAGGCGATCGGCTTCGCACCGCTTGGTAGCGCCAGCCCGCCCGCCGAAGCCGAGTCGCGCTACGAGGTCGCCCGCGAGGCCGGCGAGATCGCCGTCGAAGCCGTCGAAGCGGGGCGGAAACCCTCCGACTTCCTCAGCGAGGCCTCCTTCGAGAACGCGATCGCCCTGCAGGTCGCTGTCGGCGGCTCGACCAACGCCGTCCTCCACCTGCTGGCGATGGCCGCCGAGGCCGGCGTCGACTTAGACATCGAGACGTTCAACGAGATCAGCGCCCGCACGCCGAAGATCGCCAACCTCCAGCCCGGCGGCAAGCGCGTGATGAACGACCTCCACGAGGTCGGCGGCGTGCCGGTCGTCCTGCGCGAACTGCTCGAGGCCGACCTGCTCCACGGCGACGCGCTGACGGTCACCGGCGAGACGATGGCCGAGGCCATCGAGCGGGTCGATCCGCCCGCGATTTCGGATCTCGACGCCGACTTCCTGCATACCGTCGACGACCCGATCCACGAGCGCGGCGCCATCCGCATCCTCACCGGCAACCTCGCGCCCGAGGGGGCGGTCATCAAGATCACCGGCGAGGACCACCTCCACCACGAGGGACCGGTCCGGATCTTCGAGCGCGAGGAGGAGGCCATGGCCTACGTCCAGGAGGGTAACGTCGAATCCGGCGACGTCATCGGGATCCGCAACGAGGGTCCCCGCGGCGGTCCCGGCATGCGCGAGATGCTCGGCGTCACCTCAGCCGTGGCCGGCCAGGGCCACGCCGAGGACGTCGCGCTCTTTACCGACGGCCGCTTCTCCGGTGCGACCCGCGGGTTCTCTATCGGCCACGTCGCCCCCGAGGCGGCGGCCGGCGGTCCCATCGCCGCCCTCGAAGACGGCGACACGATCACCATCGACATCGACGACCTCGAACTCTCCGTCGACCTCTCCGACGAAGAGATCGAGCAGCGACTCGCGGACCGGGAACAGCCCGACCGCCAGTACACCAGCGGCGTGCTGGCGAAGTACGGGCAGGCCTTTGGCTCCGCGGCCAACGGTGCCGTGACCAACCCCGGCGTCAAAGACGAGTAGCGGCCGCAACCGGCTCGCGGCGTCTCACCGTCCGGGCCGTGTTCGTCCCGACCGCGGGGCGGTCCCTTCGATTTCCTGCACCGCTCTTTCCCGCCCTTGAGACCGAGTACCAGCTAGACTCCCGCATGCGCAAATACTGTCTCGAGTGCGACTGGCAGGTCAGCACCGCCGACGGCTACACCGAAAAAGAGGTGTCCAAAGAGGCGATCGACCACTTCGTCGAGACGGGACACACGGTCGATTCGCTGCGGCTCCCGCCGCCCGTGATCCGTCAGAACTGATCTCCGCGTCGCCGCTCAGCCGCGGCGCTCGAGGACCCGATCGATAATCAGCCGGGTCGAGAGCAGTTGCTCGTCGTCGGTCTCTCGGGCGCTCGCACGGCGCACCTCGCAGTCGATCCCCCGCCGCTCGAGTTCGGCCGCGATTGCCTCGTCGTCGTGGTGCTGGTCGTGACCCAGCGCGATCACGTCGGGGTCGATCTCCTCGATGGGGACGAAGATGTCCTCCTCGTGGCCCAGCAGCGCCTCGTCGACGGACTCGAGTGCGCCGACTACGTCCCGGCGCTGGGTCGCCGGACAGATCGGCTTCTCCTTGTGATCGACGTTCGTCTTGCGGGCGACGATCACGTAGAGTTCGTCGCCCATCGCGGCGGCTTCCGCCAGGTAGTGGACGTGGCCGGGATGGATGATGTCGAAGGTCCCCTGCGCGATGACGGTCCGGCTCATGTCGCCCCCGCGGTCGATCCGGCGGTACGTGGTTTTCGTGGCGATCCCGTCGTCGGTCCGGTACGTGGCATCGTCTCGAGCATGGCGAGTCTCGTCATCGCAGTTCCTCGTCGATATCCGCCTGCGTGAAATCGAAGAAGTCCTCGGTCTCGGGCAGGTCGACGTCGATCACGTTCAGTCCGGTCGGCTGGCCCTTCGAATCGAACGCCTTCCAATCGGTCCGGCGGTAGGGCGCGCCGATGATGACGTGAACGCTTCCCCGACCGAAGGTGTCCAGATCGGCGTTACTCGGGCTGATGACGCCGTTCGGATGGGAGTGGATGCTACCCAACGCCTTCACGTCGTTGGGAATCTGGTTCGTCTTGACCGTCGCGCTGACGCTGTTTGACTCGGTGCCGGGCACCACGAGGATGTCCGTGATGACCAGCCCGTCACGGTCCAGCCCCAACCGGTCGGCCTCGGTCCCCCGGAGAAATCCCATGTACTCGTTCGGGTGAGTCTCCTCGGAGGACTCGAGGGCAAACTCGAGCGTTTCCTCCGCGATGCCGAGGATCTCGCTCGAGCGAAACAGCGCGTCGAACAGCCCCATGGTCTACGCTGGGGCCTTGCGGTTGCTAAACGTTCCGATGCGCTGGTTCGGAATCGACCCGACCGACGCCGCCTACTCCTTCCCGTCGGTTGCCGACCGGTCGTCGGCCGCTCGAAGGGCACGACCGAGAGACTCTCTCGAGGTCGCGTCCGCCGGGCCGTCGCCCGTCGACAGTGCGGTCGCGGCCCGCGAGACGGTACGCTCGAGTGTCTCGTCGGAGCGGACGAGTCCCGCCTCGGTCGCCCTCGCGATCGAGTCGTCGACGGCGTCGAGACAGGTCTCCATCGCGACCTCCGTGTCGTGGTCCGTTGCGACTTCGACGATCGCCGCCGCGTAGACCGTTACCAGAAACGTCTCCGGGTCGTCGACGAGCGAGCCCGTCGCCCACCCATGAAGCGTCGAGTCGACGCGGCGACACCACGCGTCGGCTCCGTCGCGGATCGCTGCAGCGACTGCGCGAGCGGAGACGGCGACGAGCACGCTCGAGGGATCGTCGGATGCCGCGTTCGTCGCCATCACCTCCGTCCGCTCGCCGACGGCCGCCAGCCACTCGTCCACGTTCGTCCCGTCGGCGTGTTCGCGACCGACCGCCGCGAACGCGTCGCCGTAGATCCGCTCGAGGAAAGTCGTTCGGTCGACATCGAGCCACTCGAGCGCCGACTCCGTCATCACGGTCGCCACTACTTCGCTGACCCCGAACCGGACCGCGTCGCGCTCGGCGTCGGCCGCACGCGCCAGCGCGGTGCCGAATACCGAGACCGCGTAGTCCCGCGGCCGGCACGGATTGTCCGCCGCCGTCGCCGCCGTCTCGATCTGTGACAGCACCGTCTCGACCAGCCGATCGTGCGTCCGTTCGCCGGTATCGGTTCGCGTGAGTACGGCCGCGAGAATCGCCGCGTCCGTGGCTGCGAACGCCTCGAACCACGCCGTCCGGTCTGGTTCGTCGATCGCGTCGCGACGGCTCCGGTACGACTCGACGAGGGACGCGATCCACTCGCGACTGCGGCTGGCGTCGCCCTCGTTCGCCCAGGCCACTGCCGCGTCGCCGTAGACCTCGGTCAGGAACGAGTACGGCTCTTCGACTACCTCCGTCGCCGCGACGGTCAGTCGGTCAGTAATCCCCGTCCACCAGGTATGCTCGCTGCGAGGCGTGACACCGGTCGACGAATCGGCGTCGAACCCCCGCACGTGCGCCGACAGCGCACCGCTGTAAACCGCTGCCAGATACGAGTCGAGCGTCGCTCCGGACGCGTCTGCGGCCGCCCCTCGAGTCACGGTGTCGTCGTACAACTCGAGCCAGTCCGTGAATCCGAGAGCGTCCTCGGAGGGAATCGTCTGGTGGCCGTAGGGGTAGCTCCTGACGCCCTCGTGGTTGTCCTGCTCAACGGCGGCGAACGCTGCGAGGGCGTCGGCGTGGAGGGCCGCTCGGCTCTCCCACTCGTCGTCCGAGCGGTCCGACTCGGCGACAGCGTCGACAAGCCGGTCGTAGCCCGCAAACGACAGTTCGGCCCGCTCGAGGTCGCCGTCCGCGACGATGGCGTGAACGGCCTGTCCGTACGCCTCGGAGACGAACGCGTCGGAGTCATCGATGTCCGCGAGCGCGGCGGTTCGGCGCAGACTCCGACCGACCGCCTCGAACCAGGGGCCGACCCGATCCGCTGGACAGTCGTGTTCGAACGCCCATCGTCCGATCGAGCCGACGTAGACCTGTTGTAGCATCGTCGTTTGGACGTCCGGATCGACGATCAGCGTGGCCGATTCCCTGACTCGTGTCTCCAACTCGTTCGTCCACGCCAGCAGTTCCTCGGGAGACCGCTCGAGGCCCGCGATAGCGCCGAGCATGGACGCGAAGCTGCCAGCGAGTACACGTGCCGTCTCCCGGTCGTCGATGTCGTTTGCGTGCTGTCGGACGTGCGACTCGATGGTGGCGAGGGCAGCTTCGGCCGTGGCGGGGTCGTCGCTCTCGCGGGCGATTTCCCCCACCGTTCGTCCGTACACGACGTGAAGCCAATAGTCCGACCCGTCGGTCGGAACGACCTCGTGGAGGGCCTCGTCGACGCACGCGACGGCACCGATGTTCACCCTCGTCTCGTCCCCGGGGAGTGCGAGTTTCCCCAGTGCCGTCGCAAACGCGGTCGCGAACGGTTCTTGGTCGCCGCCGACCGATTCCCGTCCCACCGGAGTCGCGGTCTCGTTCGTGGCGGCGACGGCGTGCTGTGCGATCGCACCGATCCACTCGTCGGTCGTCGGATCCGCGGTCGCGATGGCGGCCATCGCGGTCCCGTAGACCCCGCCGCGAAACCGTATCGCCTCGTCGGAATCGGCGCACCGATTCCGCCCGACATCGCGAACGAGTTCGTCGACGAGGTCGAGCCACGGCGACCCCGCGTTCGGCCGGTGGGTCGTCGCGAACCCGTGGACCGTTTCGGCGACGATCCGACCGAGGAACGCCTCGTCCAAAGCGTTGTCCGGGACGCCAGCAACGGCCGCGAGCGTACTCTGGTCGGCAACTGGCTCGACATCGATGGGGTCGCGGGACGGCGTTTGGGTCTCGTTCCAGTCCATCGCGTCGAGTAGGTCTTCGGCGATCGTCGCTGGGTCTCGATCGGCGGGGACGGCTGGCTCGTCGAGTGAAACCACGCCCTCGTCGACCCAGTCGACGATCGCTCGAACGCCGTCGTCGCCGACGATTTGGGCCGGTTCTGCCGCGTACGTCGCAACCACGACGGCATCGGGCGTGGCATCGATCCCGCGGCGAACCCGATCGGGCCGTCGGAGATCGGGGAGCATGATCGTCGCCCCCCAGTCGCTCAGTTCCGCGGCGACGCGGGAGGCGAGTCGTCGCTTCCCGCTCGCCTTCGTCCCGGTGAGGACCACGATCCCGCCGTCGAGCGCCTCAAGCAGGGCTGTGGAGTCGACGTCCGACTGCGGGTCCGTTCCCGGTCGATCGGCGCTCCCGTCCGAGCCGTCGGTCCGATCGGGAAGTTCGTGCGCCGTCGCCGCTGCCCGCAGTTCGTCGAGCCCCTCCGACTGCCAGGCACTGACCAACGGCGACGAACCGTACGTCTCAGGCGATGTCGAGACCGCCTCGAGCGACGAGAACACCGCGTCGATAGTACGGAACGCCTCGGCCCGGTCTTCGAGGAAGTCGGCGATTGCGGCCTCGTCGTCGGCTCGAGCCGCGAGTCGATCGCGAATCGCTCCCCTCGCGGGTTCGGCCGCGAACGTTCGGAGGAAGCCGACGGTACCCGGCGGGAGGTCGAACGCAGCCTCGAGGGCCTCAGCGGCCGCTGGGAGTGGTCGACACCGGACGAGCGGCCCAAACCAGTTCGCGTCATCGACCAGTGCAGCAGCGATAAGCGACGCCGCTGCGGTGACGGGCGGGGCCCGCTCGTTGAACCGTCGCCCGGGTTTGTCGCCACTCGGTACCAGGGGGCGGCCGATGTCGACGAGTGCGTTGCCGAGTGGCTCGATCGAAACGTCTCGGTCCTGAAGCATTCGCCGCACGTCCGCACCGACGAGTACCGGCGTCGATCCGGCGGAAGTCAGCGACAGAAACGCCGCGGGAGTGACCGTTGCGTCGTACCAGCCCAACCGGGCACGGAGTGGGTCGCTCTCGAACCGATACGTCGGATACGCGATCCGCGATCCGAGCTGGGCCCGTCTCTCGTCACCCAGTGGGGACGTTCGCCTCGACGCGACGGCGTCTCGAATCGTTTCGATCGCGTTGGTACCCGCAGCAGGCGGCGTTCTGACCATCAAAACGGTATCCACCGCCTCGACGAACGCCGCGGACACGTCCGACTCGGACCGGCATAGCCAGTCGAAACTTCGGGGTCGGGTCACGAACGCCGCGCCGCCCGCTCGAGTGAGCAACGATTTCTCGCTGCGTTCGTCACCGTACGTCGACCAGGCTTCGTCGGTCAGATCGCAGATCGCGGTCGCGAAGTCATCGACGATCACCAGTTCGTCATCGTCGACAGCCGCGGCCGCCGGCAGTCGCGTGACGGTGTGTCCGACGGCCGCTACGTGGTGGGACTTGCCGACGCATGGTGCGCCGAGAACGAGGGTTACCTCACCTGACTCGATCGAATCAGACAGTTCAACCGGCCTAATCTCCTGTATATCGGTTTCCATGCGAATACTCTAACCGACGCTACCGACGATCAAACGCGACCTGTCGGTTCCGACGGGATACCTTGTTCATTTTAAACTTCCTCATATAAAATACCTGCCGTGATATCGTCGTCTCGCCCCGACGGTACGGGTGGTCCGATCGCGACCGAGAAGCACCGACAGAGCATCGACCGAGGGGCAACCGTGCGCTCCCGGCCACTCGACGTCTCGCGCAGTCGCTCCGCAGGCGGGTTCGACGGCGACGAGTTGGCAGCGCCTCGTCGCCGAGCAGAGCAGCGACGGGCCCGGAACCACTCGGCGCGGACGTACTCGCACCGAACGGCTCTTGATGCGATCCGCGCCGCGAGTCGCCATCGCTTCTTGACAAGGGTTATACGCGACCACCTCCAAAATCCGACTCAAGATGACGCGTGACTCCGCCGGGGAACCCGGCGCAGACGACGGGGGTTCCGTCGTTTACGATCTCGCTCCCGATTGTACCGCTGACGACGTTGAGACCGGCCGCTCCTATCTTGCCGAAATTAACGGCATCGTCGACTACGGCGTCTTCGTCGATCTCTCCGATTCCGTCTCCGGACTCGTCCACGAATCCGTCCTCGAGGGCACCTACGCCGTCGGCGACGAACTCGTCGTCGAACTCGAGAGCGTCCGCGAGAACGGCGACATGGCCTTCGAGCCGGCCGACGTCGGCGACGACTACGAGACCGAACCGGTCAGCCGCGACTACTCGCTGACCGGCACCGACGGCCTCGAGGCCTCGGTCGGCGACCAGATCCACCTCGAGGGCGAGGTGACGCAGGTCAAACAGACCGGCGGCCCGACGATCTTCCACGTCGCCGACGAGAACGGCGTCGTCCCCTGTGCCGCCTTCGAGGAAGCCGGCGTCCGCGCCTACCCGCAAGTCGAGGTCGGCGACGTGGTCCGCGTGACCGGCACGCCGGAACACCGCGAGGGTTCGGTCCAGATCGAGGTCGAGGGGCTCTCGACGCTCGAGGGCGAGGATGCCGACGAGGCGCGCGACCGCCTCGAGGCGGCCCTCGAGGAACGCGCCGAACCCCACGACGTCGAGCCGCTGATCGACTGGCCGGCCTTCGAAAAGCTCCGCGAGGACCTCGAGGAAGTCGCGCGACTGCTTCGCCGGACCGTCCTCGAGGGACGCCCGATCCGGGTGCGCCACCACGCCGACGGCGACGGGATGTGCGCCGCCGTCCCCGTCCAGATCGCGCTGCAGCGTTTTATCGCCGATGTCCACGAGGACGCGGACGCGCCGCGTCATCTCATCAAGCGGCTGCCGGCCAAAGCGCCGTTCTACGAGATGGAAGACGCGACGCGGGACCTGAACTTCGCCCTGGAGGACCGCGAGAAACACGGCCAGCAGCTTCCCCTCCTGTTGATGCTTGACAACGGCTCGACGGCCGAGGACGTCCCGGCCTACGAGACGCTGGCCCACTACGACATCCCGATCGTCGCCGTCGACCACCACCACCCCGATCCCGACGCGGTCGGCGACCTGCTCGACGCCCACGTCAATCCCTACCTCCACGACGAGGACTACCGGATCACCACCGGGATGCTCTGTGTCGAACTCGCGCGGATGATCTATCCCGAACTCGGCGAGGAACTCCGCCACGTCCCCGCCGTCGCCGGCCTCTCGGACCGCTCGAAGGCCGACGCGATGGACGACTACCTCGAACTGGCCGCCGAAGAAGGCTACGACGAGAACCGACTGCAAGACCTCAGCGAGGCGCTCGACTACGCCGCCTTCTGGCTGCGGTATAACTCCGGCGACCAGCTGATTCAGGACCTGCTGCAGGTCGACAGCGACGACGAGGATCGCCACCGCGAACTCGTCGAGTTCTTCGCCGACCGCGGCCGCGAGGAGGTCGACGAGCAACTCGAGGCCGCCATGCCCCACCTCGAACACGAGACCCTCGAGAACGGCGCGCACCTCTATCGGATCGACGTCGAGAACTACGCCCACCGCTTTACCTACCCCGCGCCGGGCAAGACCACCGGCGAGATCCACGACCGCAAGATCGAGGAGACCGGCGATCCGGTGATCACGGTCGGCTACGGGCCCGACTTCGCCGTGCTTCGCAGTGACGGCGTCCGGCTGGACATCCCGAACATGGTCTCGGAACTGGAAGCCGAAATCGCGGGCGGCGGCGTCTCCGGCGGCGGCCACCTCGTCGTCGGCTCGATCAAGTTCGTCAGCGGCAAGCGCGAGGAAGTGATCGACGCCTTGGTCGAGAAGATGGCCGAGGCCGACATCGACGAGGCGCTCTCGAGCGCGGCCCCGATCGACGACTGACGGCTCCGACGGTCGCAGGAGCCCCTCTTCAGTCCAGTAGAACTTGCGGTACGTACGGCGAATACATTTATCGGGACGGGAAGTGTAGCGACGCTGTATGCCCGAAGAAGTCCTGTTCAAATCGGAGAGCGACCAGAGCCGAGCGGACATCGCGTCGTATCTCCGGCGTGTTGCTGACAAGCTCGAACGGGGGGATGCAATCACGCTCAAGTCCGGTTCCGAGTCCGTGACGATGGAGCCGCCGGCCCGACCGACGTTCGAGGTCAAAGCCGAACGCGAGGGGCCAACGAGCGGGCCCGGTGAGTTGAGTGTCGAGTTCGAACTCGAATGGAACGAGGACGGCAACGAGGGGGACGGCGGGAGCGGCGGCCAGTTGGAAATCGAGTGAGCGATTAGCAGACGGAGTTCCCGAGAGAGTTGTCCGAGATCGGAGCGGACACGAACGGCCGTTACGATCCGGATTCCGCGCGTGACTCGAGCGAGCGAGGACCGTGGCGAAACGGTCGCAGCCGACGCGTCGTCCCGGCACCGCTATTTTGTTGTAGTTTCAACGCGGAGATCAGTTCCGATGACGCACCCAACCGAGGGCGAGACGAGGACGTTCGAGCGAACGTTCACGGTCGACGACGTACAGCGGTTCGCGGACCTCACCGGTGACGACCAACCGCGCCACACCGAGCCGGACGACGATGGACGAGTGATGGTCCAGGGGTTGTTGACCGCGACGCTGCCAACGAAACTCGGGAGCGATAACGAAGTGTTGGCCAGTACGATGGAGTTTAACTTCCACCAGCCGGTCTACACCGGCGAACCGATCACGTGTCGCTCGACGTTCGACACCGTTAGAGAACGAGATGACCGGTACGAATTCGTCTCGGACGTCGTCTGTGAGAACGCGGCCGGTGAGACCGTCCTGACCGCGGAGACTGAAGGCCTCATTTGGAAAGACGAGTGACTCGAGCAAGGTCCGAGCGGATCGAGCGCCCGGGTTCGCACCGACTGCGGCGTGAAACGTCCCGACTGCTGAGCGGACTCTCTCGAGCGTGGAGGGAACTGAAAACCGGGCGGTCGGTCATCGATTCGATTACGACACTGTCGCGGACCGATCAGTCGGCACCGTGACGCGGCGTGTAGCCGCAGTCGTCACAGACGAGCGATTCGTATCGGGTCGAGAGCGCACCCGAACAGTCGGGACACTGGTATTCGGATTCGAGTGAATGCTGGGAGATTGCCATGTGCGATCCGAGGAGCCGAGCGCTGATAAGCTCACCTATTATGACGGTGAAATCATATCGTGTTCCTATGACTCATAGTAGTTCAGCGGCCTGAACGTCGTAAATTCCGATCGGTCGCCGGCTGGCGACGGACACGCGAATTCAGAACTGGTAGCGTCGCTCGTCGTCCATCGAGGGGTACTGGTCCGCACCGGTCATCTCCTCGAAGGTCATCCCCGAGAGGTACTCGTCGTAGGTCACGTCGTAGGCCGTCCGCAGCTGGAAGTCGAGTTTCCCGGTGTCGACGGTCGACTGAAAGAGCATGTGGATCGCCCGCCGGACGAGTTCGTCGGTTTCCTCGGGCTCGAGGGCCGTCTCGAGCAAGGCGAGTTCGTTGCGCGTCTCGCGGTCCAGCGAGAGCGCCAGTTCGTCGCCGATGTCGGTGTAGGTGGCCGTTACGTCGTCGTTGAGATCGTCGAGGGTCATACCCGTGCGGACTCGAGCGGGCCGGATAGGCCTTTCCAGTTCGAGTCGGACCACGTCGCCGGGGGCCGCCCCATTGCGACACTGACTTACAGCCGACGGCGTAACCCCAGCCGATGACAGCAGGGGATGGGGCGCAGCTCCCCGACGACCGCGAGGCCGTTCGCGAGGCGCTGATCGCGTGGTACGAGGACGACCATCGGGAGTTCCCGTGGCGGCGGACCGACGACCCCTATGAAATCCTCGTCAGCGAAGTGATGAGCCAGCAGACCCAGCTCGGTCGGGTCGTCGAGGCCTGGGAGGGGTTCCTCGAGCGCTGGCCGACGACAGCCGCCCTCGCGGCGGCCGACCGGGCGGACGTGGTTGGCTTCTGGACGGACCACAGTCTGGGCTACAACAACCGAGCCAAGTACCTCCACGAGGCGGCTCGGCAGGTCGAGGAGGAGTACGACGGCGACTTTCCGGAGACCCCCGCGGAGCTACAGGAACTGATGGGCGTCGGTCCGTACACGGCCAACGCGGTCGCGAGCTTCGCGTTCAACAACGGGGACGCGGTCGTCGACACCAACGTCAAGCGAGTCCTCTATCGGGCGTTCGACGTGCCCGATGACGACGCGGTCTTCGAGGACGCGGCGAACGATCTCATGCCCGACGGCGAGTCGCGAGTCTGGAACAACGCGATCATGGAACTGGGCGGGGTCGCCTGCGAACAGACGCCGACGTGCGACGAAGCCGGTTGTCCGTGGCGCGAATGGTGTTCGGCCTACGCCAGCGGCGACTTCACCGCCCCCGACGTCCCGACCCAGCCGAGTTTCGAGGGGAGCCGCCGGCAGTTCCGCGGTCGAGTGATCGGCACCCTCCGCGAACACGGCGAACTCGAGATCGATACGCTCGGCCACCGCATCCGCGTCGACTACGTCCCCGACGGCGAGTACGGCCGTGAGTGGCTGACCGGCCTGCTCGAGGACCTCGAGGCCGACGGGCTGGTCGAGTTCGACCGCGACGGTGCGGACGGACCCGTCGCTCGGCTGCGACGGTAGTTACGTGCCGATCGTGTGGAGAAATCGGCGAGAACGGCGGCGACGGAGCGCCGTGGTTTCGTATTCCCTGTCAGCCAAATATCGGTTCTTGGCCACCTAGAAGGAAGACACGGAGGGACTTGTACTTGACCGGAAATTACAGGAATTGAGAACGCATCGATGTCGTTTCGTCTCTTCGTAGAGAGTCGCACCCCGATGAGAGTGTTAAAATTCACACACAAATGGCCGGTAGTCTCCTATAACACGGTCATACCCCGCATATCGTCCCGGCTGAAATTGGATTCGACATGACAGTCATCCGATTTGGGTGGCGGGAAAGGCTACCGGTAGCGAAATCCGTCTATACGTCTTCGTGGTGGGGTTCGGTGATGACCACAGTCGTCGAACTCGAGATTCCGGCAGCGCGACTCGGCTTTGACCGGACCTTCGATCGGGTATCGACGTTCGAGTTTCAGGTCGGGGGGATGATCGGTGACTCGCCGCCGCTGATCTGGGCCGGCGGTCCGGATCGGGACGCCGTCGCTCGGGCGCTCGAGGCCGATCCGTCGGTCGACGTAATCGCCAGCCTCGGCGACGGCGGGGAGTCGCCGACCGGCGCGTCCGACGGCGCCGGGACGGACGTCGGCCCGGGCGATCGCTGGCTGTTCAGGACCGAGTTCGGGGACGCGGCGAAACTGTTTACCGAGATCGTGACCGACAACGACGGCGCGATCCTGACCGCTCGGGGACGGAACGGTCGGTGGCTGGTGAAACTGCTCTTTCACGATCGGGAGTCGGTGTCGGCGTGTCACGACCTGCTCGAGCAATACGAATACCGGGCGACCGTCACCCGGATCAGCGGCGTCGACGACCTCGCGAGCGCACAGACTCCCCTGACCGAAACCCAGTACGAGACGATCTGCAAGGCCCACGAACTGGGGTATTTCGACGTGCCGAGGGGGGTGACGCTCAAGGAGTTGGCGGCCGAACTCGACGTCTCCCATCAGGCGTTGTCCGAACGACTCCGCCGAAGCCACGCGGCTCTGGTCAGCGCCGAACTCTCCGAGCGGACCGCACCGATGGCGATCGATCCCTGAGTCCGCCGGGCCTCGGTCGACACGCTAGCAGTTTTCCCGCTCCTCTGCGCTCGTAGGTTCCTGAGTGAAACATATCTCGTCAAGTAATACCCAATACGCCCTCTTTCTATCGGCAGACAATGACGTTCTTGTTCCAATAGATAGATTTATTGCCCGATGGCCCAATGAGGGTTATGTCGGCGAGACGCCGACCGCCCGACGACCGACCGTCGCTGTGAGCGCCGGTAGATCACCCGTACTCAATCACGATTCGCGGTCATTCGTGGCTGTATGACCGCGTTGCTGTCGGCCGCTCCGGGTCGTTCACGACCCGAGCGTTCGCTTTTGCCGTCAATCACCGAGACACACCGTCGAGGTCAGTATGTTTATCCGTCCGCCTGGTATACAATCACACGAACGTGATCGATCGCGGCCGGACCGACGACCCCGGTGATGCCGCCCGAGACGCGGACGGAGGGGCGATCCCCGCCGAACTGTCACTGGACGACGTCCATCACCTCCTCCAGACGAAGCGTCGCCGGGACGTCCTGCGATACCTGCGGGACGCCGAGGGGCCGGTCCGACTGCGCGAACTCGCCGAACAGGTCGCCGCCTGGGAACAGGAGACGACCGTCGAGGAACTCCGATCCGATGAACGCCAGCGCGTCTATATCTCGCTGTACCAATCCCACCTGCCGAAACTCGACAATCACGGGATCATCGAGTACGACAAGGATCGCGGCCGGGTCGACTCGACGCCGCGGACCGGTCAGCTCGAGCCGTATCTCGAGGGGCCGACCGAAACGGACTCGAGCGACCCGTGGCCCCGCCGGTACGGGGCGACCGTCGGGCTCGGTACTGTGTTCCTCGGCGCGGTGGCGGCCGGGCTCGCTCCGATCGACGGGCTCGTCGCCGCGGGACTCGTTTTGGGTTCGTTCGCAGCCGTAACGGCCGCACACGCGTGGACCGACTCGTAGAGCGACGGGAACGACCCGGCGACGACCGTCAGTCGGCGCGGGAGTGGGCCGTTCCGGTCCGCTCTCGGGACCGCTCGAGGAGTCGGCCGGCGTGAAAGGCGACCGAGAAGTCCTGCGGACTGGGCAGGGCACAGGCGAGCCACCCGATCGCCGCCGCGGCGACGACCGGCGTCTCCGTGGTCAGGTGGCCGGACAGTCCCAGTCCGAAGACGGGCACGGCGAGCAGGGCGGGCGCGAGCGCCGCGAGGCGGAGTGCCCAGGGCGGTTCGGTACCGGTCGGTCGGGGGTGGACGGCGGCCCACGGCCGTGTCGTGACCAGTGCGACGAGGCCGTCGGCACGACCGGGAAAGTAGGAGACGGCGTACTCGACGCGTGCGAGCCGCAGAACCGCGGCGTGTGACCATTCGTGGGCGACCAGTCCGACCGCTACCGCGATCGCGAGGGCCGATCCAGCAACCACCACGTCCGATCCGATCATGGGGAGCGCGCGACACGTCTGCCGCCGGGAACCGGGCGGCGATCGTCTCACGCGATCGGATCGATGGACTCCCGGTGCAAGGGGGGCCGGCTGTACCAGTTGCCGGCTTAAGGTCACGCCGGGGACCGGTCGTATCCGCCAGGCAAGGATTAAGTATTGGTTCGTGGTAGCGAGTGCCATGGCCACTGAGACACTCGAGTTCGGTCACGAGGACCGCAAACGGATCTACGAGTACGTCGAGCGACACGGCGCGGTCGATCCCGACGACACGCGGGAACGGTTGGGGATCGATCCGAGCGGCTTCCGACACCACGTCGCGATCCTCAAACGCGACGGGCGACTCGAGAAAGGCGACGGCAAACTCCGGGTGACGATCGACGCCGGTGCCGAGGAGGAGTACGTCTCGGCGGACCTCGAGTTCCACATCCGACCCGCCCGCCAGGAGGACCTGACGGGGATCGTCGGCGCGATCCGGCAAGTTGCCGAGGAACGAACCTACATCGAGGCCGAGAGCGTCGCCGACGAGATCGATCACGAGGAGGCCCTGCTCCGCCACAACGAACTCGAGTCGCGGATGTTCTTCGTCGCCACCGTCGAGGACGACGTCGTTGGCTGGGTCCACCTCTATGCGCCCGAAATCGACAAGTTGAGCCACACCGCCGAACTCACCGTCGGCGTCTTGGAGGAGTACCGTGGCCACGGCATCGGCTCGCATCTCCTCTCCCGGGGGCTCGAGTGGGCCGGTTCGAACGGCTACGAGAAGCTCTACCAGAGCGTTCCCTCGACCAACGAGGGGGCGATCGCCTTCCTCGAGGGTCACGGCTGGGAGACGGAAGCCGTCCGCGAGGACCACTACAAACTCAACGGCCACTACGTCGACGAGGTAATGATGGCTGTCGAACTCTGAGTTGACAGCCCGATTTATCTGACCGCCCCCGAAACGGGGTAGAACGCACGACGTGCCCCCCACGCGGTTCGAGTACGGGGGACGAGGGGAATCGACCGCCGTACGCGACGTGTCCGCCGCTTCCGCCGGCCCGACCGACGCGAGTGACCGCCGAGGTCGGTCGAATCGAAAGACAATTCCTCCGGACGGCGCTATCGGGAGGCATGCTTTCGATCGCGCTTGCCGGGAAACCGAACGCCGGCAAGTCCACGTTCTACACCGCGGCGACGATGGCGGAGGTCGACGTCGCCAACTATCCGTTCACGACGATCGACGCCAACCGCGGGGTGAGCTATGTCCGGACCGAGTGTCCCTGCCTCGAGCGCGAGGACCGTTGTAACGCCGAGAACTGCGAGGACGGCAAGCGCTACGTGCCGATCGAACTGCTGGACGTCGCGGGGCTGGTCCCCGGCGCTCACGAGGGGAAGGGACTGGGCAATCAGTTCCTCGACGAACTGACGAACGCGGACGTGATCGTCAACGTCGTCGACGCCTCCGGCGGCACCAACGAGAAGGGCGAACCGGTCGATATCGGCGACCACGACCCGCTCGAGGACATCGACTTCATCGAGGAGGAGATGGATCTCTGGCTGGCCGGCATCGTCGACCGCAACTGGGAGTCCGTCGAGCGCAAATCGCGCTCCCCGGACTTCGACATCGACGACGCGCTGGCGGACATGCTCTCGGGCTTCGGTGCCTCTCCCAAGCAGATCGCGACGGTCCTGCGGGAACTGGACTATCCCGACGACCCGATCCAGTGGGACGACGACCACCGCGAGGAACTCGCACGACTGGTCCGCGAGCGAACGAAACCGATCGTCGTCGCGGCCAACAAGATCGACGTCGCACCCGAGGAGAACGTCGAGCGCCTGCTGGACCTGGACAAGCCCGTGATCCCGACCACGGCGGAGGGCGAACTCGCCTTGCGCCGGGCCGCCGAGAACGGGCTGGTCGACTACGATCCCGGCGACGAGACGCTCGAGGTCGGCGACGACGTCAACGACGCCCAGCGCGAGGCCCTCGAGGGACTGGCAGACACCATGACCGAGTGGGGCGGTACCGGCGTGCAGGCGGCACTCGACCACGCCGTCTACGACCTGCTCGATCACCTCACCGCCTACCCGGTCGAGGACGCCTCGAAGTGGTCCGACGGCAGCGGCAACGTCCTCCCCGACGCCTTCCTCCTGCCCGAGGGCTCGACCCCGGTCGACCTCGCCTACAGCGTCCACTCCGACATCGGCGACGGCTACCTCCACGCCGTGAACGCGAAATCGAACCGCGAGATCAGCGAGGAGTACGAACTCGAGGAGGGCGACGTGATCAAGATCGTGAGTACGAACTGATAACAGTAGAGTCGAAGCGCGTTACTCGTTTTCGAGGGCGTCGTAGATTTCGCGGTTCGCGTCCCGGTCAGCTGCTGCCACCCGCTGGACGAGTTCTCGTCGGATGTCGTCCATTACTTCATCGAGGGGAGAATCGGACTCTGAACTTTCCTCGGTCGCCATATCTGGTGTATCGCCCCGACTGCGGTTAATCGTTCGGGTTAGACGAATCACCGATCAGTTCGTCCAGTCCGTACTGGATGAGATCATCACGCCACTGTTCGATCTCTCCGACGAGGTCGATTTCTCCAGTATGAGAACGAAGGTATTCGATGGTTTCTGCTTCTTCGACGGTCGTCTGATCGGTGCCGAACTGCTTGAGGATCGTCCTGATCTCGTTGTCGTACGTGAACCGATATCCGTTGAGGAAGTAGAACACGACCGTCGTGTTGAGCGCGGTGCGTTTGTTCGCATCGACGAACGGGTGGTTCGCCACCAACAGTCTGAGGAGGTGAAATGATTTCTCGTGAATCGTTTCGGGCACCGTCCCGAAACTCCCACTCTCGATGTAGTTCAGGGCAAACTCGATATCGCCACGATTCTGGACGCCAGCATGCGTGTCAGAGTACTCCGAGACGATGTCGTCGTGGATGGCGAGAACGTCGCCCACTGACGGATACCAGAGCGAGTCTGCCATTCGTTCGTTCAATCAGACTGCACCCGAGGTAATCCTTGCTATTGCAGCGCACGGAGTTTGGCTGTATCTATCCGTTGTGTACGCAGAAGTGCTGATCAAGATCGTGAGCATCAACTGACGGAGCGACGAAACCGGCGTAGATAGAACGGTATTGCTCTTCCGCGGCGAACGCCGTCGGCGTTCGCCTCGCTACCGCTGTAGCGAACCGGGTCGGATCGGGCCGGGTATCGTCGGGTCGGTTCGGAGTCAGTCCGTCGGGAACTGATAGTCGGTCGTGAATTAATCGAGTGGGTGTGAATGCAGTTTTATTATGTATTTTTGTACATCTATGACCGATACGCCATTGGGTGTGCTATTTATCCCGCGAAACGTGGTTGGGTCCGATATGGTGGACAAGACCCTTTCCGCCGACGAAGTCACCCGCGAAGAGGCCGCCGAACGACTGCGAGCGCTGGCCGACGAGATCGATGGGACCGGAGCAACATCGGTCCGTACGGGGAACAAAACGGTCGATCTCACGCCCTCGGAGTCGATCGCCTACGAGGTCGGCGTCCGCGAGCGCTCCTCGATCCTGCGCGGCCAGCGCGAGACGGTCACGGTCAAACTCGACTGGAAGCCGCCGAAAACCACGGAGGGAACCGAAGAGAGCGAAGCCGAGTAGCGGCGCTCTGGTCGGATTCTCCGGGCGGTCGATACCGACGACGGCACGGACTATCGCGATCGCTGTTGGGTAGGGTCGTGCTTTTCTCCGACGGCGACCTACACCCCGCATGACCCCACGTCACACGGGCGTTTCCGAGTCCCGACGCGACCGAGCGATGGCGGCACGGTTGGCCACCCTCGAGGAGCGACTCGAGGCGGCCGAACGCCAGCAGCGCCTGTTTCGGACCACGGTCGCCGGTCTCGCGCGCGAGGTCGGCTGCTCGCTGGGCTGTCAGTGCAGTCGCTGTGACGGGAGCTACACGCTGGTCAGGGACGGCTGCATGTACTGTCCTCGCTGTGGCTTCCGGGAATCGCTGTAGGGCGGTCCCGTCGACGGGCCCTCAGACCAGCCGGCCGAGCGGATCGAACCGGACGGCGGCGACGAGAACCGCCAGGAAGACGTACGAGCCCCGGACGAGCAGCATGGTTGCGAGTTCCGGATCGGCCCGGCGCGCGACGGCGGCGACCGCAGCGAAAGCCACCACCGCCAGCAGCGCGGTCAGCGGGAAGATCCGAAGGATGGCGAACGCGGCGACGGCGACCAGCGCCGCGGTCATCAGCCCGTAGGCGACGGTGTAGGCACGGTCGGGACCGACGGCGACCGCGACCGTTCGCTTCCGAATCGAGCGATCGTACGCGTAGTCCTGTGCGTCGTCGATCACTTTGACGCCCGACAGCAGCGTCAGGAAGACGACGGCGAAGCCGAGCGAGATGGCGGTGATCGTCCCGGCCTGTACGTAGAACCCGCCGAGGATCGAGAGGGCGATGCCGAGCGGATAGCCGGTCGTCGCCGTCACGGGGTTCGTGTCGAGCTGGGGTGCGTGGTGGTAGGCGATCAGCCACGTCGGAACCACGACCGCCAGCACGAGGACGTCGACCAGCGCCGCGAGCAGGAGACAACAGCCCGCGAACACCGCCGTCGACGCCGCGAGGCCGAGCCGACAGCCCCGTTCGGTCAGCGGGTGGTCGTCGTCCTCCCCGCGGACGTGGAAGTCGACGTAGCCGTCTTTGACGTGGGCCGTGTAGACCGCCGCGAACATCGCGACGACGTGGACCGCTGCGAGAACCGGGTCGACGCTCCCCGCGAGGATCGCGCCGAACAGCGACGCGGCGATCGGCGGCGTCATGAAGACGGGATGGACCTGCGACCAGTACGCTCGAGCGACCGCGCCCGAACCCGTCCCGTCTCTCGCGAGAGCCATACCCGGACGACAACGAACCGACGGATAATACCTCGGGCGGGCACCGAGGTTCCGAAACACACAATTTGATGTGGTGTGCCGTACCACGAGCGAGCATGACGGACGAGTATACTGGCGCGGATCTCTTCACTGACGCTCTCGAGACCTACGGCGTCGACTACGTCTTCGGCAACCCGGGGACGACCGAACTCCCGATCATGGACGCGATCGGCGACAGCGACCTCGAGTACCGGCTCGGCCTCCACGAGGACATCGCTGTGGGGATGGCCGGCGGCTACGCACAGCGCCGGCGGTACCACGCCCACCACGACGACTCGATCACGCCGGTCGGGGTGGCGAACCTCCACATCGCGCCGGGGCTGGCCCACGGGCTGGGCAACCTCTACGCGGCAAAGATCACCGGCGCGCCGCTGGTCGTGACCGCGGGCAATCACAGCACCGACTTCCGCCACGAGGAGCCGATCCTCTCGGGCCGGCTCGCGGACATGGCCCGCGAGTACTGCAAGTGGTCCGACGAGGTGCTCGACGTGTCGGCGCTGCCGACGATGCTCCGGCGCGCGTTCCGCGTCGCGATGACCCCGCCGACGGGACCGGTCTTCCTCGGGCTGCCGCTGGACGTGATGCTGGCCGAAACCGACGCCGAACCGGAACGGCTGGGCCCGATCCCCAACGCCGGCAGCGGTGATCCCGGCCAGCTCGAGCGCGCGGCGGAACTGTTAGCCGAGGCCGACGATCCGGTGATCGTCGTCGGCGACCACGTCGCCCGGTCGGGGGCCGACGCCGTCGCCGCGGCGGTCGACCTCGCGGAGGCGACGGGGGCCCGCGTCCACGGGGAGATCCTCGCCTGCGAGGTGGACTTCCCGACCGACCACGAGCAGTGGGTCTCGTACCTGCCGACCAACGAGGAGCTGGCCGCGATGCTGATGGATACCGATACGATACTCTTCGCGGGCTGTTCGACCAACACGACGCTGACCCGCCACGAGGAGGCGCTGGTCGATCCCGACACGACCTGCATCCACCTCTCCGACGACAGCTGGCAGGTCGGGAAGAACCAGCCCGCCGACGCGGCCGTGATCGGCGATCCGGGGCTCGTCATGCAGGGCATCGCCGAGCGCGTCCAAACGAAGCTCTCCGAGGACGTCGTCGCCGACCGCCTCGAGGGAGTCGCCGAGGTCAAGGAGATGGTCGAGTCCCAGATGGCCGGCTACGGCGAGGCCGACGGGGACGATCCACGGGCCTCGAAGGCCCAGCTGGTCGATGCGATGGAGCGGGTTGCGGGCGACGCCGCGATCGTCGACGAGGGCGTCACCTCGAAGTACGCCATGCTGACCCGGTGGGACCTCGGCCCCGAGCAGTACATCTCGAACAAGGGCGGCGGGCTCGGCTACGGGCTGCCCGCCGCGGTCGGTGCCGCGGTTGCCGAGGAACAGCACGACGATCCCCGGGACGTGGTCGGGTTCATCGGCGACGGCTCCTACCAGTACTACCCCCACTCGATCTACAGCGCCGCCCGCTACGATCTCGACCTGACCGTCGTCATCTCGGACAACCGCAACTACCGCATCCTCAAGGACAACACGCTGGCGATCATGGGCGGCGAGGAAGACGACTACGACTTCGTCGGCATGGACTTCGAACCGAACGTCGACCTCGTCAAAAACGCAGAGAGCCACGGCGCGCGAGCCGAACTCGTCGAGACGCCCGACGGAATCGAGGGCGCGCTCGAGGCGGCGCTGAACCGCGAGGGGACGGACGTACTGGACGTACTGGTACAGGACTGAGACGTCGATCCGCGACCGCCTCGAGGGCGGAGCGCCGGCTCTCGGATGGCCGGCCGGTAGACACTTGCGTCTCGTTACTAATTGCTACCTATTCACCGATGGGTTGGGCCGTCTCTCCGTACAGTGCCGTGTTGTTGCTCTCGCTCGTCGTCGCCGTCGGAACCGCGGCCGCGGCGTGGCGGACCCGACCCGAAGCCGGCTCGAGCGCGCTCGCCGCGCTCATGGCGACCGTCGCCGTCTGGCTCGGCGCACACGTCCTCGAGATCGAATCGGCGACGATAGCCACGAAACTGTGGTGGGCCGACCTCCAGTGGATATGTGCTGCCGTTATTCCGACACTATTCGTCGTCTTCGCGCTCCAGTATACGGGCGAGGACCGCTGGCTCACCCGGTCTCGACTGGGGCTGTTGTCGATCGAGCCACTCGCCATGATCGGCGCGTTGGCGATCAACGACCGCACGTTCGTGCTGTGGGGGCCGCCGGTCGAGGAACCGATCTCGATCGGGAGTTGGTGGGCATCGTCCGCGACGGTCGCGACCTCGGAACCGGGGCTCGGGCTGTTCGTTCACCTGGGGTACGCGACACTCTGTCTGGCGATCACGTCGGTCCTCGTCTTCCGGCTGATCGCGCGGACCGAGCGACTCTACCGGTGGCAGGGAGTCGCCGTCTTCGTCGCGATCACGGTTCCCTGGGGGGCGGCCGTCCTCTCGGCGGCGTCGCTCGAGATCGTCGGCACGACGCCGATCGGCTTTACCGTCACCGGCCTCGCGGTTACCTTCGGCCTCTATCGATACCGGCTCCTCGAGATCGCCCCCATCGCCCGCAGCGAGGTCGTGACGAACCTCGAGGACGGCGTGCTGGTCGCCGACGCCGATCGCCGTATCGTCGACAGCAATCCGGTCGCGCGGGAGATATTCGCGGACGAGCGAGACGCTCTCGTCGGGGAATCGATCGACGACGTAATTCCGATCGATGTTGACGCGGTGATCGACGAGTCCCGCGACCGAGACCGGGTGGACGCCGCGACAACGGCGGGAAACGCCGACACGATGCAGTTCTCGCTCGACGGCGGACGGACCTATTACGATCTCTCGATTTCGTCGATCGACGACGGGCGCGGGTACTCGGCCGGCTGGACGATCGTCGTCCACGACGTGACCGAGCGGGTCCATCGCGAACGCGAACTCGAACGCAAGAACCGAAGACTCGACGAGTTCGCGAGCGTGGTCAGCCACGACTTGCGGAACCCGTTGACGGTCTCGAAGGGGTATCTCGAACTGCTCGAGGAGGAGTACGACCCGGCGTACGTGCGGACCGTCGCCGAATCCCACGAGCGGATGGAACAGCTGATCGACGACGTGCTGACGCTCGCTCGGCAGGGCCAACGCGGGCTGGATCCCGAGCCGGTCGCACTCGCGGCCGTCGCACACGAGGCGTGGTCGACGGTCGATACCGCGGGGGCGACGCTGTCGGTCGTCGACGAGCGAACGATCGTCGCGGATCGAACCCAGCTCCGGCAGTTACTCGAGAACCTGTTCCGAAACGCGATCGACCACGGGGGGCGATCGGGGGCCGAAACCGACGGCCGCGACCTGACCGTCACCGTCGGGACGCTCGAGGGTGGGTTCTTCGTCGCCGACTCGGGGACGGGCTTCGAGGGCGATCCCGAGGAGATTTTCGACTCCGGCTATACGACGAGCGAGCGCGGGACGGGACTCGGGCTGTCGATCGTGGCGGACATCTGCGAGGGACACGGGTGGTCGGTGATCGCGACTGACGGGGACGGGGGCGCACGGTTCGAGATCACCGGCGTCGAGCGACACGAAACGGCGACTGACGACGGGGCCGACGAGACGTCATCCGGGGTCGGTGCGGCCGAGTAACGACACCCCGCGTAGTCAGGAACGCCAATAGGCCGGCGTCAGGATCACCAGCACGGAGAGGATCTCGAGCCGGCCGATCCACATCAGGAAGGTCATGTACAGCTTCGCGGCCCCGGAAAACGGCTCGTAGCTGTTCATCGGGCCGACGACGCCGACGCCCGGCCCGACGTTGCCGAGCGTCGCGATCGTCGCGCTGATCGCCTCAAGTGCCGTCAGCTCGAGGCCGGGCGTTCGGTAGGCGTCGAGAAAGAGCAGGACCGTCGAGACCGCAAACAGCGTCAGAAAGAGGACGATGAAGACGAAGATACCGTGGATCGCCTCCTCGTCGATGACGTCGCCCGTGTCGCCCATCCGAACGGGCCGAACCGCCTGCGGGTGGACGGTCGTGAACAGTTCGCGTTCGATGGACTTCCCGACGACGTACCAGCGGATGATCTTGATCGAGCCGGCCGCCGACCCCGCCGAACCGCCCAGAAACATCGCGAACAGCAAGATTACCTGCGTCGACTCGCTCCAGGTGTTGAAGTCCATGCTGGCGTAGCCGGTCGTCGTCACGATCGCCAGCGTCTGAAAGAGCCCGTGGCGCAGCGATCGCTCGAGGCTGCCCGGGATCGCGGCGACGCCGTCGGGGACCGTCGCGAGGCCGACCCCGAGAAAGAGCAGAGCCGAGAGGAGGGCACCGACGACGCCCATCGATAGGAGATAGGACCGGAACTCGGCGTTCCCGGTCAGCCGATCGGGCTTGCCGCGCCAGACGTGCCAGTAGAGCGCGAAGTTCGTCCCGGCAACGATCATGAACGGCATGACCGCCCACTGGACGATCGGTTCGAAGGCCTCGACGCTGCGTCCCTCCGGCGAGAAGCCGCCGGTCGGCAGCGTCGTGAGTGCATGCGAGACGGCGTTGTAGAAGGTCATGTTCGGGGCCAGTCCCGCGAGGTGGAGCCCGTAGTAGACGACCACGGCCGCGAGCGTGAACCAGACGTAAATCAGCCAGAGCGCCCGCGCCGTCTGTCTGATCCGCGGGGTCAGCTTCTCGACCTGAATGCCGGGCGCTTCCTCCCGGATGAGCTGGGTCCCACCGACGGAGAGTTCCGAGAGGATCGCGACCATGAGGACAATGATCCCCATCCCGCCGAGCCACTGGGTGAGCTGTCGCCAGAGCATGATCGAATGCGAGTGCGTTTCGACGGAAATCTCGCCCATCACCGTCGCCCCGGTCGTCGTGAATCCGGACATCGACTCGAAGAGGGCGTTGATCGGCTGCGCGATCGTCCCCGTTCCGGCGACGAGATACGGGATCGTCCCGACCAACGGGAGGACCAGCCACGTCAGCGCCACCAGCAGGAACGCCTCGCGGTGTTCGAGGTCCGGCTCGGGCTCGAGGCGCTCGAGGCCCACCCCGACGACGACCGCGACGGCCAGCGCGACCAGAAACGGGAGCGGGCTCTCCCGGTAGAACAGCGCGACCGCCGTCGGCACCAGAAGCGTCAGCGAGAGGGACTTCAACACGGTGCCCAGGAGGCTGCAACTCGAGCGGACATCGACGTGAATCCTGCCAATCATAGCTGAGAGCGTGACCGAACCCACCGTCGGCCGGCGAACAGTAACTACTACGGAAGAATTGTAGCAGCGCAATAAAGACTGGGCTGCACTCCACGACGGCACGGTCGGGCGGGTCGCCGAGACTCAACCGAAGACCCGCTCGTAGTGGTGGGCCATCGCCGCTCGAGCGGTGGCGGAGAAGACGGGAACGTAGTCCATGGTGAGGTAGAACGGCGACTCGGTAACCGGCTCGGCGTACTCGTCGATCGGCCCCCGTTCGGTCGCGAACGGGTGATCGCGCGGCGTGTTCCGGCTCTCCACTGCCGAGTAGCCCGTCGCCATTGGGGTGATGCCGTGGCGAACGAACCAGCCCCGCGCGTCGGGATGGTCCTGTGCGCCGCAGCTGTGGGCCCGTCGCGACGGCGAGGGTTCGGACTCCGTCGCCTCGACGGGGTAGTGCGGAAAGTCGGTCCAGCCGACGACCGCGTGGCCACACTCGTGGGCTGCGAAGTTCCGCAGCAGGTCTCGAGGGGTCCCGATTCCCGCGCCGAAACACGCGGCGAGTTCGGCATTGACGTAGCCGTACGCACCGGGTTCGCGGGAGCGACCGTCGCCACGGCCCGCGTACCCCCGCATCGCCCCGGCAGTCGTCGCGCCGTCGGCGACGACGACCAGCGTCACCGTTGCCGCCGTTCGACCGCCTCGCAGGGCGTCGTCGGTCTCCATGGCGTCTAACGTCTCGCCGTGTGCGGGCGCGATCTCGAAGTCGGCGACCGCATCCGTCTCGAGGGTTACCTCGGCGGTGCCCGGCGTCGCTCCGGACCAGGTCTCCGCGAACAGGTCGACACCCTCGCGGACCGCGTCGAGCGCGTCCTCGGCGGGCTCGGCGGAGGCGTGACGAACGATCTCGAGGGTCAGATCACCGTCGCTGCCGGTAGCCGCGCCGACTCCCGATACAGCGGCTGTTCCGGCCACGGTACAGGCACACGCGAGAACACGACGGCGGGTTGGCATGGAACGCTCTAGGGAACGATGCGAGTGTGATCATATCGTCTTTCCGGCCGAGAGGAGGGTTGGGGCTGCCACTGACGCCGGTCCCGACCGCTGTCAGCGGTCCGGTTCCCGAACCCGCTCGCCGTCGGCCGTCTCCGGGAAGACCTTCCCCGGGTTGAGCGTGTCCGTCGGGTCCAGCGCCCGCTTGACTGACCGCATGGCCTCGACCGCGCCCGCGCCGTGTTCCGGCTCGAGGTACGTCTGTTTCCCCTCGCCGATGCCGTGTTCGCCCGTGGCCGTGCCGCCGAGGTCGATGGCGAGTTCGACGATCTCCCGGTAGAGGGCCTCGCCGCGCTCGAGCTGGTCGGGCTCGCTCGGGTCGGCGAGGACGCTGTAGTGGAGGTTGCCGTCGCCCGCGTGGCCGAAGCAGGGGACCAGCAGGCCGTACTCGTCGGCGAGTCGCTTCGCCTCGCGAACCACCTCGGGGTAGGCGCTGATCGGCACCGTCACGTCGCCCGGATGGAGCGACTCGAGGTCGGGGTCGTAGCTCCTGACGGCGAAGGCCAGTTCCCGCCGGGCCTCCCAGAGCGCGGCCATCTCGTCGTCGTCCTCGCTCATCTCGAAGCGGGCGACGTCGTGGTCCTCGAAGATCGTTCGGCAGAGGTCGATCTCCGCCTCGATCCCGTGGTTGGCGTGGAACTCGAGGAAGACCATCGGCGCGTCGGGCAGGCCGGTGTCGAGGTAGTCGTTGGCCATCCGAGCGCTCAGCCCGTCGACGAGCTCGATCTTGGCGACGTCGACCTCGGTCCGGACCGCGTCGAAGACCGCCTCGGCGGCGTCGTCCAGCGTCTCGAAGATCGCCCGTCCGCCACGGATCTGCTCGGGCCGGCCGGCCAGCTCGAGGGTGGCCTCGGTGACCACCGCCAGCGTCCCCTCGCTGCCGACCAGCAGGTCGGTCAGGTTGTAGCCGCTCGAGGTCTTGATCGCCCGCGAGCCGGTCCGGACGACGGTGCCGTCCGCGAGGACGGCCTCGAGCCCGAGGACCCAGTCGGCGATCTCGCCGTAGCGGACCGTCCCCATCCCGCTGGCGTCGGTCGAGATCATGCCGCCGATCGTCGAGATATCGCCCGAGGAGGGCAACGGCGGGAAGAAGAGGCCGTCGCCGGCGACGTGTTCGTCGACGTCGGAGCCGATGATCCCCGGGCCGACGTCGATCTGGAAGTCGTCGGGCCGGTAGTCGACCACCGCGTCCATCCGGGTCAGGTCGAGGCTGATTCCGCCGTGGGCCGGGACGGCGTTGCCCTCGAGGCCCGTCCCGGCCGCGTAGGGTGTGACGGGCACGCCGCGGTCGGTCGCCGCCGACAGCACTGCCGAGACGTCCGCGGTCCGCTCGGGCCAGACGACCGCGTCGGGCATGACCCCGCCCGACTCCTCGGTCCCCCAGTCCGTCGCGTGTGATTCGCGTCGGCCGTCCGCGAACGACAGCTGGTCGTCCCCGAGGTCGAGGTCCTCGAGGAACGAACAATCGTGTGCCATGCATGCATGTTAGACACTGACAGTATCAACGTTTCCCACTGGGTCGTACGCGGATCGCTCGAGACGGCCTCGTGACTCGGGTATATATCCCTCGTATCCGACGATATAATAACAGTATCCAACATATATAAATTATAATCGCCTTTTACTGGATTCTGCCAGCACAATCGTATGCCAGAGCAAAATGGCACACGGAACCGGACGAATCGGCGCGGCTTTCTCGAGAGCATCGGCACCACCTCGGTCGCTGGCGGCCTCGCGGCGGTTCTCGCCCAGCGCGATATCGTCCAGCCCGTCGCCGCGGCGTCGGCGACGGATCCGAGCGTCTTCGCCGTCGACGAGACAGCCGATCCCGACGCGACGTTTCCGCAGTCGGTGGCCAGCGGCGGGCCGACCTCGAGCGGCGCTATTCTCTGGACGCGGATCGCCCCCAGTGCGGTCGTCTCCGAGGAGCCGATCGGTGTCCAGGTCGCGACCGACGACAGTTTCGAGGAACCGGTCTACGAGGGAACGGTCCCCGCCGATCGACTCTCGAGTACACACGATTACACGGTCAAAGTCGATCTCGACGGCGTTCTCGAGTCGGATCGGCGCTACTACTACCGGTTCGTCTACGACGGCGTCGCGACACGGACCGGTCGCTGTCGGACGCTGCCGGCGGCCGGCGCGAGCCCCGATTCGCTGTCGTTTGCGGTCCTTACGTGTCAGGACTACCAGAACGGGTACTACGGAGCCTACCGCCATCTCGCGGCCGAAGACGTCGACTTCGTCGTCCACCTCGGCGACTTCATTTACGAGTCCGCCGACGGTGCCTACACCTCGCCGACGACGGATATCAAGGACGGGCGCGACATCGACCTCCCCAGCGGCGCCGGTCTGGCGGAGTCCCTGGCCGACTTCCGGACGCTGTATCGAACCTACAAGGGGAACGAATTCCTCCAGGAGGGCCTCGAGCAACACACCGTTGTTCACGGCTGGGACGACCACGAGATCGGGAACAATCGATACTGGGACGAGGAAGCGAACGCGCCGGTGTTGCCGGATACGGACGGCGGCGAGCAGCCCGAGCGGGCGATGGAGATCACGGCCGACGGCATTCAGGCGTGGGTCGAGTACGTTCCCGCCCGCGTCGAGTTCGATCCGAACGAGTCGGCACTGCAGGACCAGCTCCGATTGTGGCGGGATCTCCAGTTCGGCGACCTCGTCGATCTGACCGTCACCGACGAACGCCTCTATCGCGACGGGCCACCCTGTGGCGACGCACGGATCACCTGCACGGATGAGGAAGCACAGGGGCGGACGATGCTTGGTCACGAACAGAAACAGTATTTCACGGAGTGGGTCAGCGAGTCCGATGCCGTCTGGTCGGTCTGGGCCAACGAGGTGCTGACGATGCCCCTGACCATCGGCGACAACTGGTCGCAGATCGAACTGCTCCACGACTCGTGGGACGGCTTCCAGCACGAACGCTGGGAACTCATGCAACACGTCGCGGACGTCGATCCACGCAACTTCGTCGTCCTGACCGGCGACCTCCACGCGTCGCTTGCCGGCCACGTGAAAGCCGGCTACGGCGAAATCGAGCCGTTCGAGACGTACGACCGAATCGGTGTCGAGCTGATGACTCCCGCCGTTACGAGCGTCAACGCCGCCGACGTCGTCGATTTCCCGAGTGACTGGGACGACGACGCGCTCGCGGAGTTGACCAAGGATCAAAACGACCACCTCGAGTACGTCGACTGGCATCAGCACGGCTACGCCGTCGTCGAGTTCACCCGCGATCACTGTACGTACACCGTGTACGGCGTCGACAAAGATGCGGACCCGCGGGATGCCGAGCGGTCGACCCTCGCCCGATATCGCACTCCGGACGGCGACCCGTCCCTCACGGAACTGTAGGCACACAGTGGGTGGATCGCCGCGAGCGGTTCGCCGGAGATGTGGCGACCCTCCCATCGCGGTGATCGGTCGCGCACGTGACTGGACGGAAACGCTACAGATTTATGTGAGTCCGTGACGCGGTGTGCGGTGATGGCAGACCGAACCACGACTCGACGGCCGACGCGGAGGGGAGCCCGATGAACGCCGAACTCGACTTGCTGGTCCGGCTCGGGGACTACGACCGCCCGCAGGGCGTCGCCGAGCGTGCCGTCCAGGCCGAGGAACTGGGTTTCGACCGGATCACGGTCGGCGAGACGACCGGCTGGAACATCGTGCCGCCGCTGACGCTGGCGGCAGACCGGACCGAGGAACTGGGCATCTCCAACGACGTCATCTCGCCGTACGGCCGGACGCCGTCGATGCTCGCCCAGACCGCGCTGACGATGCAGGCGGCCGCCGACGGCCGCTTCCGGTTCGGGATCGGCCCGAGTTCGCCCGCGATCACCGAGCGCTGGCACGGCCAGGAGTTCGACCGGCCGCTCCGGCGCACCCGGGAAGTGATCGAGATCATGCGCAACGTCTACGAGGAGGGCAACCCCGCCTACGAGGGCGACATCTTCGAGATCGCCGGGCTGGGCTACGAGCGCGGCCCGAGCGAGAACCCGCCGCCGATCGACGTCGGCACCCTCGGCCCCAAGGCCACCGAGATGGCCGGCCGCTTCGGCGACGGCTGGGCCCCCCAGATGTTCACGAAAGACGGCCTGCGCGACCGCCTCGAGGACTTAGAGCGCGGCGCGGAACTCGGCGGGAAGGACCTCTCGGACCTGCGGGTCGCGCCGATCGTCCGCGGGATCGCCAGCGAGGACCGCGAGGCCGCCCGCGAAAAAGCCCGCGGCACGATCGCGTTCATGCTCGGCGCGTACGGTCCCTACTACGGTAACTCGGTCGCCGAGCAAGGGTACCCCGACGTCGTCGAGGCGGTCCGAGCCGCCTGGGACGACCGCGACACCGACGCGATGGCCGCTGCCCTGCCCGACGAGGTCCTCGACGAACTCGCGTTCGCGGGCACCCCCGACGAGGTCCGCGAGTGGCTCGCGGAGTACGCCGCCATCGAGGGCGTCGACGCCGTCCGTATCGGGTTCGTCGACGGGATGAGCGAGGACGGCAAGCGGACGACGATGGAAGCGGTCGCCGACCTCGTCTAATCGCCGGATCGGTCCTCCATCGCGATCGCAGCCGTCTCGAGCGGGCCCTCCTACGACGTGACACGCAGTGTGGTGTTTCGATCGGACTCACAAGTTGCATATATACGTCCCGGACCCTACCGGGGATATGATCCCACTACTGCGGTCGCCCGAGCGCCTCACCGCGTTCGGTGAAGATGCCGACGCCGTCGATACGGCGATGGATCTGCTTGCCGACGGGCGACGCCGCGCGGCGCTGCAGTATCTCGCGGAGACGGGCGGCGACGCCACGCTCACGGAACTGGCGGTCGAGATCGCCGCGCAGGAGGCCGGCGTGGAGCCGAACGCGATCTCGGACCACGGCGACGTTTCCTCGCGGGAGCGTCGCGCCGTCCGAATTTCGCTGCATCACACCCACGTCCCGAAGCTGACGACCGCCGAGGTCGTGGACTACGACACCGAGACCGAGACGATCACGCTTACCGACCACGGACGAACCCTGCTCGAGCGGGCGGACGCGGTTCAGGTGTCCGCCTGACCGGCCGACTGCGCTGTTTTCACCGAGAACTGCGGTCCGTTACGGCTCGATCACGAGTTTGCCGAGGAAGCTATCTTCCATGACCGCACGCTGGGCCTCGGCGGCCTCCTCGAGGTCGTAGCTTCTGGCCACGTCGATCGAGAGCTTCCCGGTGTCCATGAGGTGGGCGACGCCCCGCATCGGCACGCGCAGGTCCGGCGTGTTGAACATGCTCATGAACTGGTAGGAGACGTCTTTCGAGCGGGCCGCGCCGTCGTTCGTAAAGCCCGGATCGGGGCTGTTCTCGCCAATGCCGACGACGCGAGCGCCCGTCGCGGCGACGTCGGCGTCGAACTGCAGGTAGTCGTCGAGGCGGTGGTCGAGGACGGCATCGACCCCGCCGTCGGCCGCCTCGCGGACGGCGTCGGCCAGATCGTCCCGGCCGTAGTCAAGCACCGTCTCGGCACCGTAGTCGGCCAGTTCGTCGTGGTACTCCTCGGACGCGGTCGTGATCACCCGCGCGCTTACCGCGGCCGCGATCTGGACGGCCGCGTGGCCGACGCCGCCGGAGCCGCCGTGGACCAGACAGTACTCCGCGGGCTCGAGGTCGGCGTGGTCGATCAGCGCGCGCCAGGCGGTGACGGCGGCGACGCCGGCCCCGCCGGCCTCTATCGGATCCGCACCGTCGGGGAGGTGGACCACCCGATCAGTCGGGATCGTCGCGTACTCGGCGTAGGAACCCTGCGAGCCGCCGTTACCGATCCCGGTCCCGTAGACGCGGTCCCCCTCCGCGAAGCCCTCGACGGCCTCGCCGGTCGCCGCGACGGTTCCCGCGACGTCGACGCCCGGCGTGAACGGCAGGCCGACCGGTTCGTACGAGCCGTCCCGGAAGTAGGTATCGACGGGGTTGATCCCCGCCGCGGCGACCTCGACGAGCAACTCGTCGGCGGCCGGTTCGGGCCGCTCGATCTCCTCGACCTGCAGTACGTCCGCGTCGCCATGTTCGTGAAGGCGTACAGCGCGCATCTCGTTCGAACACACGGATCGGGACGGTAAAACGGTACACGTGACGGCAGGGGAGACGGCGACTTTCTCGGCGACAGAGAAAGCTGCATGGAAGACCGGAGAAACCGAACGGCTTGAGCGAGCTACTGGACGGCTCGAGTCGCGTCGTCGATGATCTCGAGTGCCTCCTTCAGCTCCTCGGTCCCGGTCGCGTAGGACAGTCGCGCGTAGCCCTCGCCGTTCGCGCCGAAGGCGTCACCGGGGACGACGACGACGCCGCGATCCAGCACCTCGTCACACCAGCCCTCGGGTACTTTCGGCATCGCGTAGAACGCGCCTTCGGGGGTGGGTACCTCGAGGCCCGCGTCGGTGAGCCCGTCGAGGACGAGGTCCCGGCGCTGCTCGAAGGTCTCGACCATCTCCGTGACCTGATCCTGGGGGCCGGTCAGAGCGGCCTCGGCGGCGTACTGGGCGGGCGCGGAGGCACAGGCCTGCCCGTACTGGTGGACCCGAAGCATGCGCTCGATGCGACGATTGGAGCCGACGACCCAGCCGAGCCGCCAACCGGTCATCGAGTAGGTCTTCGAGCAGGCGCTGACGACGACGACGTTGTCCGTCTCGGCGAACTCGAGCGGCGAACGATGCTCGCCCTCGAAGACGATGTGTTCGTAGACCTCGTCGGAAATACAGAGGACGTCGTGTTCGTCGGCGATACGGGCGAACTCGCGCATGTCGGCCTCGCTCTGGACGGCCCCGGTCGGGTTCGCGGGGCTGTTGACGACGAACGCCGCGGTCTCTTCGGTGATGGCGTCTTCGACGGTCGCGGGATCGAGGGTGAGATCCTCCCGCAGCCCGACGGGCTTGGGCGTGCCGTCGGCGATGTGAGTCAGCGCGTCGTAGGAGACGAAGCCCGGATCGGGGAAGATGACCTCCTCGCCGGGGTTGACGTGGGCCTCGATCGCGAGATGCAGTGCCTCGCTCCCGCCGGAGGTCGCGATGATGTCGGCGGGATCGACCGCGAGGCCGTAGTCCCGATCGTACTTCGCGGAAATGGCCTCCCGGAGCTGGGGCGTCCCCTTGTTCGAGGTGTAGGCGTCCGCCTGTCCCGACTCGATGGCCTCGATGGCCCCGCGGCGGGCGTGGGCCGGGGTCGGGAAGTCCGGCTGGCCGAGGCCGAGGTTGATCGCGTCCTCGCCCGCGGCCTCGAAGACCTCCCGGATACCGCTGATCGACACCTGCTCGACTCGGTCTGCGAAATCAGTCATAGCTATACGGGGGGTATCGACCCCGATAACTCTTGATGTGTGAATCGCCTATCATCCGCCGTCGACGCTCAACGAGACCGGACAGTCTTGTCTGCGAGACTGAAGATGCCACAAGGAATATGGCCCTCGTGACGAAGGGACCAGTAATGACTCTCTCTCGACGATCGCTGCTCGCCGCGGGCGCGACCGGAACGATCGCACTGACCGCCGGCTGTATCGACGTCGTTCTCGGGAACGAACCGCTCGAGTTCAGTTCCGACGCCGTCCGCCCGACCGACGACGCGCTCGAGGAGACGGGCTACGCGGAAGACGACGTCGGTCAGCAAACGATCGACCGCTCGGTCGAACTTCCCGGCGGCGTCGAGCGCCAGGTCGAGGCCTCGATCGCGACGGCGATCTACTCGAAGGCCGTGGAGTATCAGGGTGAAGAGCGCGACGGGGCCGCCGTCGCCGCCGTCTCCATCCCGGGGATGGAGGTCGCAGGCCGATCGCTCAACCCGATCGACGATCTGTCCAACGAGGAACTGCTCGATCGGTTTCTCGGCGAGTTCGAGGGCGGCCAGGGCGATATCAGTAACATCCAGCACCAGGAGACGTTCGGCCTCGATATCCTCGGGGACGGCCGCGAGGTCGACCGGTTCCTCGGCGAGTCCGAACTCGGCGGCGAGCCGATCGACGTCGAGATCAAACTCACCTCCTTCGATCACGAGGGCGATCTGCTCGTCCTCCTTGGCACCTATCCGAAACTGCTCACCGAGGAATCGGCCAACGCCGAGGTCCTGCTCGAGTCCGTCGAACACCCGGCCTAACGACCGGCGACCGGGTCGCTCCGGCGGTTAGTTTGCGATTGGAACCTCGCCTCTCGAGCGGTCGGTAACTAAACGGCGAAGGCAGTACCGGAACCGACGACGGAAAAAGCGCGAATCAGTCGGAATCGACGGCGGTCTCAGTAGAACTCGCGGACGAGATCCATCGCGTCCTCGGGCGCGCCGTCGGGGATCTCGGACATGTCCTCGGTGACGCCGTGTTTCTCGTGGTAGGGAACCGAGTTCTCGTCCTGGTACATGACGCCCTGATACTCCTTCTCGCTGTCGAGGATGACCTCCTTGGCGGCCTCGTAGTCGTGGGGGTCGTGGTCCTCGTCTTCCTGCAGGTCGACGAGGCTGTCGCGGAAGTAGTCGTAGGTGTCGACGTCGTTGAACGTGACACAGGGGCTGAAGACGTTGACGAAGCCGAAGCCGTCGTGTTCGATGGCCTTCTCGACGATCTCGGCGTGGCGCATCGCGTCCGAGCTAAAGGACTGAGCGATGAAGCTCGCGCCGGAGGCGAGCGCGAGTGCGAGCGGGTTGACCGGCGGCTGCTTCGGCCCTTCGGGAGTCGTACTGGTCTCGAAGTCCGACCGCGAGGTTGGCGACGCCTGGCCCTTGGTCAGGCCGTAGATGCGGTTGTCCATGACCACGTAGGTCATGTCGACGTTCCGGCGGACGGCGTGGACGAAGTGACCGGCACCGATCGAGTAGCCGTCACCGTCGCCGCCGGCGACCATGACCTCGACGTCGGGTCGGGCCATCTTGACACCGGTCCCGACCGGGAGCGCACGGCCGTGGACCCCGTGAAGGGCGTAGCTGTGCATGTAGGTCCCGATCTTGCCGGAACAGCCGATCCCGGCGACGACGAACGTGTTGTCGGGGTCGTTGCCGGTGTTGGCCAGCGCTTTCATCATGCCGTTCATCGTCCCGAAGTCGCCGCAGCCGGGACACCACGTTGGCTGCTTGTCGGATTTGAAGTCGGTGAATCGAACGTCGGAGCTCATTATGCGGGTACCTCCTCGGTGAGTTTCTCGGTGATATCGTCTGCGAGTTCGTCGGCCTTGAATCGCACGCCGGTGTACTTGTTGATCCGCTTGACGCGGGTCAACACGTCGTGTTCGATCACGTCCGCGAACTGTCCGTTCGCGTTACACTCGACGACGATCGTCTCGTCGGCGGCCTCGATCTCCTCGGTCAGGTCGGGTCGCGGGAAGATATAGGGCACTGAGATCACGTGGACGTCGATCCCGTCCTCCTCGAGGTACTCGAGTGCCTCGACGAGCGCGCCCTCGTTCGATCCCCACGAGATGACGAGGTTGTCCGCGTCCGGATCGCCGAACTCGCGGTAGTCCCAGTCCTCGTTCTCCCTCGCGGTCTCGACCTTGCGGTTGCGCTTGTCGACCTGCTGGACGCGTTCGTCCTCTTCTTCGGTCCGGCGGCCGAGTTCGTCGTGTTCGAGGCCGGTAGACATGTGGGCAGCGTCGGTCGTCCCGGGGATGGCCCGCGGGCTGACGCCGTCCTCGGTGACGGCGTGGGCACGGAAGTGGCCCTGCGCGTCGAGCCACTCGTCGACCTCGTCCTCGTCGACGAGCTTGCCGCGGTCGATCTCGACCTCGCTCATGTCGAAGGCCTCCGGCGGGAACGTCTGCTCGGTGACCGACATCGCCAGGTCCGAGACCAGGAAGACCGGGGTCTGGTACTTCTCGGCGAGGTTGAACGCCTCGACGGTCTTCCAGAAACACTCGGTGATCGACGTGGGTGCGACGACGAACCGCGGAACCTCGCCGTGGCCGCCGTACAGCGCCATGTTGAGGTCGCCCTGCTCCTGTTTCGTCGGCATCCCGGTCGAGGGACCGGATCGCTGGACGTCGGCGATGACCAGCGGCGTTTCGCTGGTCGCGACGAGACCGAACGTCTCGGTCATGAGGTCGATCCCGGCTCCCGACGTGGCGGTCATCGCTCGAGCGCCCGCCCGTGCGCCGCCGAGTGCCATGTTGATCGCCGACAGCTCGTCTTCGGCCTGCACGACGTGGCCGCCGTAGTCCTCGATACGCCCGGTCAGGTACTCCATGATCGAGGTCGCGGGCGTGATCGGATAACCGGCGTAGAACCGGCAGCCGGCCGCGAGCGCGCCCATGCCGATGGCCTCGTTGCCGTTGAGCAGGACGTAGTCGTTGTCGGTGGTCTCGACGTTGTAGCCGAGGTGGCTCAGGTCGTAGTTCTCCTCGACGTACTCCTGGCCCGCGCGAGCGGCTTCCTTGTTGTTCTCGACGATCTTCGAGCCCTTGCCGCCGAAGCGCTTCTCGAGGGCCTCGTCCAGATACTCGACGTCGAAGCCGGTGATCTTACACGCCGCGCCCAGCGCGACGATGTTGCGCATGATCGCGCCGCCGGCCTCCTCGGCCAGCGATTTCAGCGGGACGTCGACCGCGGTCATCTCGTCGGGGATCTCCGCGTCCCACGAGCGCTCGCCGTCGTAGATGATGGCGCTGCCCTCGTGGAGTTCGTCCAAGTTCTCGTCGATGGTCCGCTGTGTCAGGGCGACGAGAATGTCGAGGCGGTCCACGACGCTTTGGACCTGCTCGACGGACGTCCGAATCTTGTAGGCTGTGTAGCCGCCACGGATTCGCGACGCGAAGTCTTTGGAGGTGAATACGTGTCTTCCGGCCCGGGACAGTGCCTGAGCGAAGATTTTTCCGGTGGAGTCGATACCGTCACCGGCCTCGCCTCCGATCGCCCAGTTGAGATCCTCAGCCATGTTATGAGGCCCCTTGCCCCCCATAAATGAAAAGGCTTCTGAAACCCCAAGCGGACCACCGCATCAGTGGTGGATATGTTCGGGATGGAAGGACAGTTGGTTATTAATCGTTAGGAATTGTGGGGCGAGAGTTTACGAGAGAAAGAAACACGGAAGCGAGTGAATGTGTGTGGTAATCACACGGTATCGTCTCCCATCGAAACGGCCGCTCGCGAGGGTCGCGGCGAACGGAACGCCTTTTCAATCCGCCGACGAACGGGTTCGACATGGATGGGACGCCAGTCACGGTCGCATCGGTCGGCGAGGTCGGTCCCGACACCGTCGCGCTCGAACTCGAGACGCCCGCGGGGTTCGACGCCCTCCCCGGGCAGTTCGTCCTCTTGCGGGCCGCCCCCGAGGACGAGGAGATCGCTCGCCACTACACGCTCTCCTCGCCGACGGTCGGCGAGACGTTCGAACTCACCGTCGGGATCGACCCCGAGGGCGACCTCTCGCCGTGGCTCGCGGGCCTCGAGGGCGGCGAGACCGTCCACGTCGAAGGCCCGTTCGGCCGGATCACCTACGACGACGACGGTGACGTCGTCGCCGCCGCCGGGGGTCCGGGAGTCGGTGCGGGAGTCGCGGTCGCCGAGGCCGCTCACGAGGCCGGTCACGACGCCACCGTGATCTATCAGGCCGACGAACCCGCCCACACCGACCGGCTCGAGGCGCTGTCGGACGCGGGTGCGACCGTGGTCTTTATCGATGACGGCGCGGCCGAGGAACTGGCCGATGCGATCGCAACACACTACGAGGCCGGTCAGGTCTACGCATTCGGCTTCGACGACTTCGTCACCGCTATCGCGGACGCGATCGAGGCCGCGGGCGGCGATCCCGACGACGCGCTGATCGAGAACTTCGGGTAATCGGCCGGCTCACCGACCACCGACTCGAGGTGGCGACGCCGTCACTCCCGCGACGCCGTTGCTAGCGTGACGCCGATCCCCTCGAGTGGGGTCAGTCCGGCCACAACAGTTGCCTCTCTTCGGAACTGAAAGTCCGTCGATAGAACAGGTACGAAGCCGTGACAAAGGTGTTTATGCCCGATCGGTGTGGGAGCGCGTATGCGACGTCGTGATCTCCTCGCGCTCACGACCGGAGCGGCGTGTGGCCTGGCCGGCTGTGCCGACTCGCGGTTCGAGCGGCTCCAGTCGGAGCGGCCCGACGTCGACGGCTCGAGCGACGATACCGATCGTCGAGGCAGCGAGTCCGCCGGGCCCGACGCGATCGTGGTCGGGGACCCCGACGAGGTACCGTTCCTCGAGGCCCATCCGCCACACGAGTTCACCCTCCGCAACGACGGCGAGACCGAACGGACGGTCGCCGTGGTCGTTTCGGCCGACGACGCTGACGGCAGTGACTCGATCGACGGCGACGGGGAGGACGAACGGGACGAGCCGCTGCTCGACCGCAATCTCGATCTCGGGGCCGGCGAGGAACGGACGCTCGTGTTCGTCGAGCCACGATCGTATACGATCACGGTCACGTCGAGCCGCGACGGCGGCACGGGCGAGTCGACGGTCACCGACGGGATCAGTCGCCGGCCGTTCGATTGCGTTCGCTCTCGGACGACCGTCACGCTCTCCGAATCCGGCACGGAGACGGAGTCGACGTCGTCGTCGATCCCCTGCCCGGTGCCCGACGTAGCGGACGCATCGCTCGCGGTCGATAGCCGGGAGTGTGCGGGCCGGACCGACGGCGACGACGCGACCGTCGAGTTCGAAAACGAGCGTGTGCTGGTCGAGGGGTCGATCCGCATCCCGACGCCGTGTCACACCCTCGAGCTATCCGACGTAACCTACGACGACGGTCGCGACCTGCTCGTGGTCACCGTCGCCGTCGGCGAACAGGAGGCCGAGACCTGCGTCGACTGCCTCGGGACCGCCGACTACGAGGCCGGAATCGATCTCGAGGGTCGGTATCCCGGCCGGGTCGCGGTCGTCCACGCGACCGGCGACGAACGGCGGGTGATCACCACGAACGAGTTCGCCGCCGGGTAGCCCGGCGGTCGGGCAGACGGGCTGTTCGTCCGGTGCAACCGCGCGCGACGGTCGCGCCGGAGACGAGTCCGTCTCAGTGTTCGACGAGTTCGATCAGGATCCCGCCGGTGTCCTTGGGGTGGAGAAACGCCACCGAATGGCCCCACGCGCCCGGACGGGGTTCCTCGTCGATCAGCGTCACGTCGTGGTCCCGGACCGTCTCGAGAGCCCCCTCGATGTCGTCTGTCGCGAGCGCGAGGTGGTGGATTCCCGCCCCGTTGTCCTCGAGATAGCGCGCGATCGTCCCCTCCTCGATCGGCTCGAGCAGTTCGACATAGCCGTCGCCACAGTCGAGGAAGACGACGCGCATGCCGTCGAACACCTCCTCGTGGGCGACCTCGAGACCGAAGAGATCGCCGTACAGCGTTGCGAGTCCCTGTGCGTCGTCGGTTGCGATGCCGGCGTGATCGAAGTGCATCGGCCTGTACTCCGGTCGATGGCCGTGTTACTGTTGTGATTTTTCGTGGCGTTTCGAGCCCGCACGGACCGGGTGACTGGCCCCCAGTCGGACATCGACCACGGAAAACGGGATATCGGGACGAAGGTTCGTTCGGTCGCAGTCGACGATTCGAGCGCCGTCAGACCGCGCCGGGCTGGTACTCGCCGAACTCGTCGCGCATGACGTTACAGATCTCGCCGACCGTCGCGTAGGCCTTGACGGCGTCGATGATGTAGGGCATTACGTTCCGGTCGCTTTGGGCCGCGTCCCGCAGCGCCTCGAGCGCCGCGTCGACGGCCTCGTCGTCCCGGCGTTCGCGGGTCTGCTCGAGGCTGTCGATCTGGCGCTGTTGGTCCTCCTCGGTGATCTCCTGGACGTCCATCTCGGGCTCCCCGTCCTCGCTCTCGAACTCGTTGACGCCGACGATGACGCGCTCTTTCTCCTCGATCTCCTTCTGGCGATCGAAGGCGGTGTCCTGAATCTGGCGCTGGACCCACTGCTGCTCGACGGCCTCGAGCATGCCGCCGCGCTCGTCGACCTCGTCTAAGATCTCGTATGCCTCTTCCTCGACCTCGTCGGTCAGCGACTCGACGTAGTAACTCCCCGCCAGGGGGTCGATGGTGTCGGCCGCGCCCGACTCGTGGGCGAGGATCTGCTGGGTCCGCAACGCGGTTCGGACGGACTCCTCGGTCGGCAGCGCAAGCGCCTCGTCTTTCCCGTTCGTGTGCAGGCTCTGGGTGCCGCCGAGGACGGCCGCCAGCGCCTGATAGGCGACGCGGACGACGTTGTTCTCGATCTGCTGGGCGGTCAGCATCGAGCCGGCCGTCTGGGTGTGGAACTTGAGCTGTTTGGACTTGGGGTCGTCGGGGTCGAACCGCTCGTCGATGATGTCGTGCCACATCCGACGGGCCGCGCGGAACTTCGCGACCTCCTCGAAGATGTTGTTGTGGCCGTTGAAGAAGAAGGAAAGCTGCGGCGCGAACTCGTCGACGTCGAGGCCGGCCTCGATCGCCGTCTCGACGTACTCGATGCCGTTACCGAGCGTAAAGGCCAGTTCCTGCGCGGCCGTCGAACCCGCCTCGCGGATGTGATACCCCGAGATCGAGATGGTGTTGAACTTCGGCGTCTCCTCGGCACAGAACTCGAAGATGTCCGTGATGATCCGCATCGAGGGCTCGGGCGGATAGATGTAGGTGTTGCGTGCGATGTATTCTTTGAGGAGGTCGTTCTGGATCGTCCCCCGCAGCTCCGAGCGATCGACCCCCTGCTGGTCGCCGACCGCGATGTACATCGCCAACAGCACCGACGCGGGCGCGTTGATCGTCATCGAGGTCGAGACCTCGTCCAGCGGGATGCCGTCGAAGACGGTCTCCATGTCCTCGAGCGAGTCGATCGCGACGCCGGCCTTGCCGACCTCGCCGGCGGCCATGTCGGCGTCGGAGTCATAGCCCATCTGGGTCGGCAGGTCGAAGGCCATCGACAGCCCCGTCTGGCCCTCGTCGAGCAGGTAGTGATAGCGCTCGTTGGTGTCTTCCGGCGTCGAGAACCCGGCGTACTGGCGCATCGTCCAGAGCCGGCCGCGGTAGCCGGTCGAGTAGACGCCGCGCGTGTACGGCGGCTCGCCCGGATTGCCGAGATCGTCCTCGTAGTCGAGATCGCCCACGTCGTCGGGCGTGTAGAGCCGATCGACCTCTTGCCCCCCCGTGTCGGTCGTAAACGTTTCCTTGCGCTCGCCGAAGCGCTCGATGACGGGTTCGACTTCCGCCTCGTGCCACTCCTCCTTGCTGGCACGGATCTCCTCGAGTTCGTCGGGATCGAACATTATGATTACCGAGGACCGGCCGGGGCTTGAAGGTTGATGAACACGGCGAGATCTGCGGCCGGCGACGCGGTCGCGTCGCCGACGGCTCATAGGGTTTCCTGTCCCGACGTCCCGGTGGGACCGCGACCATCCCGCGGTCCCACCGGTACTGACGGACAGGAGACCGTATCACACGCTGTCCTCGGGGTCGTGTCGGGCGGCCATCCGCGCAGCCTCCTCGGCGTAACGCTCCTGGGTCGCCACGTCGTCGACGGTACCAAGCGAGTTCGGCGGCACGACCAGACTCGCCTTCGTCTCGCGAGCGGGGCCGCCGAAGCTCGTCAGCGCCCGCTCGCGCCGGTGATACCGCCGGCCGTCTTCGGTCGCGTACACGAGGATGACGATGTTGAGTTCGTCGTCGCCGTAGGTTCGCTCGACGAGCCAGACGCGGACGCCGTCGTCGTCATCGGTCGGGTCACCGTGATCCGCCGTCTCTCCCGCGTCGGTCCGGTCGCCCGTCTCGTCGGATCGGTTCGTCTCCATGAGAGTCACTCGTGTCGCCACGGCCACTTATCTTTCGCGGCGTCGACGGCACGCGTATGTCCGGCGACGCGTCGCTCGAGGAGTCCGCCGAGGCGTCGACGCCGGCCCGCGGCGGTGACGACCGTCGCCGCGCGGCCCGCTACGTCGCGCCGTTTCTGGCGATCGGGGCCGGGCACCTCCTGCTCTTGCTGGTGTGGGGGCTGGACCCGCTGTGGGCCTTCGCCGTTGCGCCGCCGATCGTCTTTCTCTGTGGAATTTGCTGGGTCGCGTTCCGCCACGGGTTTCACGAGCGCGCCGGCCGACCGGGATCGAGTCGCTGACGGAAGCGTCGCCATCCGACTCAGCGCCCCGTGTCGTACTTGTACGTCGCCGACTCGGGGTCGATGCCGAAGTCCTCGGGCGACTCGTCGTCGTCGGCCTCGGCCCGGCCCTCGGGGGCATGTTTGAACGCCTCGCGAAGCCGATCGGGGACCCGGAACTCGGCACCGTCGATCGCCAGTGGCTTCGCGTCCGGATCCGCCCCCTCGCGCTTGGCCTCGAGTCGCTCCCGGAGGACCGACGGCAGCGCCGACTCGTCGACCCGCTGGAAGCCGAACTGGGCGAGGTATGGACCCTCGCCGGTCAGGGCATAGACGGTGTCGAATCCCTCGTCGCCGGCGTACTCCACGAGCCGCTCGACGACGTGGGCACCGACGCCCTGCCCGCGCCAGCTCTCGAGGACGCCGATGCTGGTCAGTTCACAGACATCGTCGCCGTCGTCGGGCTTGTGAATGCGGATGCGGCCGAAGCCGGCCTTCTCGCCGGACGCCTCGTCGATCGCCACGACGTAGTCGCGCGAGCGGAACGCCGTTTCGTCGAGCCCCATCGACTCGATGTGGTCGAGCAGCCAGACCTCTTCCCTGTTTTTCGCGTCCCGCACGTACATGTCTCGGCGTAGGCGACGTGCGGGCAAAAGCGTTTGTGGGTTGGCAGGATTGCCCCGGGGGTGAACGGGCCGAACGGACGACAGCCCAGACGAATGTTTATTCAGTCAACTATACAGACATAATTCGAGTGTTTGGACGATTTTGGCCCCAAGAGGAGCCATTCAAACCAGACTTCCGGGAATATAGTTGCGATAGCCGAAACTTTATCCTTTGTCATGACAACTATTGGCATGAGATGGCCGAATGCGACGCCTGCGGCGACGACGTACGGCGACGGTTCCGACACCGACGGCGGACCGAGGCGATGACACACCGCCGAACCGAGCGCGTCTGTGCGAGCTGTCACCCCGATCTCCCGGACGCGGTCGCGCCCGACGACCCGGGCGGGGGCACAGCGGACGAGCGTGGCGGGCGGGCGATCGCGGACGGCGGGACGCACCGTGCCTGTCCGGTCTGTTCGGGGGCCACGATCACCGACGGAACGTCGGACACCTGCCTCAAGTGCGGGTGGACCACCAACCGGTAGCCGACCGACGAGTCCACAGGATTACGGGGGCGGTACCCCTAACAACGTAGCCCGGTCGACGAATAGCCGAGCTGACTACTCATGCGTAGTGAACGTCTCCACGGTTTCCCTCTCCGACTGTATCGAGCGCATCGAGACCGACCGCAAGACCGTCCGGTTCTGCAACGTGTCCGACCGAAGCAACGACGACGCGCTCGAGGCGTTCTTCGAACCCCACGACGTCGACCTCGAGTTCGTCGATGCGCCGGATCGCCCGGCGGACGTAGTCGACCTGCTCGCGGACGGTCGCCGGATCGAATCGAGTCCGCTCGCGGCGGTCCGTCGGTACGCCCGGGCCTGGGAGGAGTCGATGGCGGTCGGGTTGCGGGCCGACCCGCCGGCCGTGGTCACGGGACTCCGGGACAACTACTTCGAGTCCTACGACAAGCAGCGGATGATCATGGCTTCCCGGACCGTCGAGTTCCGGGCCTGGAACGGGGGCGAGGGCGAACTCCACGCGGGGTTCCAGCAACTGTCGAAGATCGACCACCAGCCGGAGGTGTACCGCGATCTGGCGACGTCGGACGTCGACGTTCACGTCTACGGCGAGCCCGACCGTCGACCGCGACCGGACGTCGACCTGACGACCCACGCCAGCACCGACGCGGAGGCCCGCCGCCACTGGTGGGTCGCCTATGACGGTGCCGGCGACGACGAGGAGAAACTCGTCTTGCTCGCCCAGGAGCGCGGCCCGAATCGGTTCTACGGCTTCTGGACGGAACGACCCCCCGTCGTCGACGACGTGATCGCCCGCATGGACCACTTGTGAGCGTTACCTCGCCGTCGCGCTGACGGTCTCGTCGGGGTCTCGAGCGCGCTCGAGCAGCCGTTCGATCCGGTCGTCCGTCGAGGGATGGGTCGACAGCAGCCGGCTCAGTGCGCCCTTGTCGTCGGGAGTAACGTACAGCGGTGCGAGCAGCCCGCGCGGGGGCTCCGCGGCCCGCTGGATTCGGCGGAGTGCGCGAGCCAGCGAGACCGGCTTGCCGGTCACCGCGGCGGCCCGATCGTCGGCGGCGTACTCCCGGCGACGCGAGTGGGCCCGGACCAGCAGCGTCACGGCCAGGAACGCGAACACCGCGCCCGACTCGAGTACCACCAGCAGCCGACCGAACGCCGTTCGCTGCCACGATCCCGGCCGCCCACGGAGCCACGCGACCGCCCGAGCGATCCCCGCGATCGGCAACAGGACCGGGGCCAACACGAGAAAGCCGAGCCCGGCGAGCGTCCGGAAACCGCTGTAGGCCAGCGTCTGGACGAACGCGTCGTAGCGCTCGAGGTGGGCGAGTTCGTGGGCCACCAGCGCCTCGAGTTCGTCGGGCGAGAGCAGTCGGAACAGCGACCGATCGAGGACGATCGTCCCGTTGCCCGCCGTGCCCAGCGCGAATGCGTTGGGCATCGGCAATCGTGCAAGCAGGACCGTCGGCGAGTCGACGTCCATCCGCGACTCGAGGCGATCGAGCCGGCGGAAGAGGACGGGCGCGTGTGACCGGGGGAGTTCGACCGCCTCGAGGCTCGAGAGCAGTTGCGACGTGCCAAAGCGGTAGCTCAGTACGCCGCCGACGACGGCGACAGTGACGATCAACGCGAGCGTGCCGAGTGGACCCGGTGCGGTCACCCGAAGGACCGACAGCACCCAGTAGCTGACCGCGGCCAGCGCGAGGTACCACACCAGGACGGCGAGGCCGACAAGTGCCATCAGGAGCCGGGTCCCGTTTCCCGCTCGAGCGACGGACATCGTTGTCGGTCGCGTGTAGGGACGGCCGATTGAAACGGGTATCGGACGGCCCAACCCGATCGATCGTCGCTCGCCGACGGTCAGTGGTTCTGCTGAAACTCGAAGTACTGTCCCGCTCCGTCGGGGACGGGCCGAACCTCGATGAAGAGTCGGTCGTCCCGTTCGGGGTCGTCGGCGAGCGCCGGATAGAACTGATACGTCGCCCTCACCGGTGATCGGTCCAGCGCGACGGTCACGACGTACCCGTCGCTCTCGAGGACGTCGTCGACCGATAGTTCGGACGAGACGTCGTCCCCGGTTGGCGGCGGGAGTTCGTACTGTTCTCGGAGCGCGACCGCCTCCTGATACGTCTCCGCGTCCCGTCTCGTCGCCTCGACGGTCACCTCGTGTCGCGTCGAATCGAAGTTGAGAAGCGTCAGTGAGAGTGGCGACGGCTCCGAGAAGAACCCGGTACAGCCCGATAGCGCTCCCGCACTGAGGGCGCCGCCGAACGCGAGGACCGTTCGCCTCGAGAGTTGCATGCACCGAACGAGTTTCCGATATAAAATAACGGTTCCGGACGGACCGCGGTCGTCCGGAACTCCCGATCGCCCCGGCGAGCGCCGGGACGCCGTCACCGCCGGAACTACCCCGCCGACAGCGCCTCCTCGAGCCGATCCTCGATCGCGTCGAGTTCCGCGCGCAGTTCCTCGCCCTCGGCGTCAGCGAGGTCGTCGATCCGGTCGGCCAGCCCCTGCAGGCGGGTGTACTTCTCGTCCTCGTCGACGCCGACCTTCTGGACGTAGACGTCCTCCTCGACGTCGTAGACGGCGTCCTCCTCGAGGTCGGTCACGGCCAGTACGACGTCGAGTTTGTCCCGGTCGATGCCGGTGACCCACTCGCGGGGGATGCCGTGATCGTCGAGGGCCTCGAAGATCGACGCTTCGTCTTTCGGGCGCTGGCGCTCCCGCGTCGTCCGGCGGACGGTACCGTAGCGGCCGTGCAGCCGCTGGTCCGGTCCGAGTCGCTCGAGCAGCGGGTCCCGTGCCGAGCGCCGCAGGCGATCGGCCCCGTGCTGGGTATCGGAGGCCAGCACGTAGAGGTCGGTCAGCGCCTCGGTGTCGAGGGCGGCGGGCTCGTCGGCGTCGATCCGCTCGAGGACGGCGGCGAGCAGGAGCGCGTCGTCGTGGACGCGCTCGGGCGGGTCCCGCGCGGCCGCCGCCGAGACGAGAAACGGGCTCTCCCCGCCGGCGGCGTCGGGATCGTACCGGATCGCGTCGCCGTCGGCCGTGTACGCCGCGGCCAGCGTCAGGACGCTGGCGTAGGGCTCGACGCCCGGCTGGAGCCCCTCGATCGGGACCGCCCCCTCGTCGAGTCGCTCGAGGAAGACGACGAACTGCTCGCGCCAGAGCGGCCGCGTCTCGCCGCTGTCGCCGAACCGAACGACGAGCCGGTCGTCGTCGGTGCGCTCGATCCCGAAGGGCCGCTCGGAGACCGGCGTCAGCAGCTCCGCACCCGGCTCGAGGGCCTCGCACTGTCGCCGGAGGCTCGTCCAGGTGTCGTCGGGTTCCATACGCTGGCTACGCGGACGGGGCTGAAAAAGCGCGGCCACGAATCTGCCACCGGCGTCACGACGGACGATCGCCGGGACTCAGTCGACGATCGAGGGCACGGCCGCGAGCGACGAGAGGTGATAGGTCGGATCGACGGCTACGTCCGTCGAGTCCGTGCCGGACCGCGAGAGCAGCGCCGAATCGATCCCGGCGTTGTCGGCCGCCCGCACGTCGACGGCCCTATCGCCGACGTACAGCGCCGACTCGGCCTCGAGGTCGGCGAGCGCGGCCTCTATGTTCGTTGGATCGGGCTTGCGCCGGGCCAGGCCGGCCGGCGTCAGCGGACAGCCCCGAACCGTCTCGAACGGTGATCGGAACCCGAACCGGTCGAGCAGCGTCGAGACGACGGTCGGGTGGTTGTCGCTGACGATCCCGAGCGGGACCTCGAGCGAACGGACCGCGGCGACGTCGTCGTAGGCCGAGCGCAGGCCTTGTTCGACGGACTCACACTGGGTCCGGACCAGTTCGCGGGCCGCTCGCTCACAGAACGTGTCGGCCTCGATGCCGAGGTCCCGACACCGCGTCGCGACCGCATCGAAGTCGCCGGCCATCAACTCGCGGACCGTCTCCGCCGCCGGGCCCGACCGCCCAAGCCGCTCGTAGACCCGCTCGAGGGCGTCGGCCAGTCGCTGGCTCGAGGGCGTCTCGACCACGACGCCGTCGAAGTCAAACAGGACCGTATCGTACTGCATTCGTCTCGACGGTGTCCGCTCGAGGGTCCTAAACCTGTCCGATCGGAACCGGGCACGCCGTCGTGTCACGACGACCCAAAGCTAAGGGGGTTCCCCTGCTATGGGGTATCATGCTTCACGCAGAAGGCCCGCTGCTCACCGTCGACGTGGACGAGCGGACCGCACGCAGGACGGATATCGACGAGTTGCTCGCGGACGCGATCGGCGGGCGGGCGGCCGCGACGGCGCTTGCCCACGAACGGATTCCCTTCGACGCCGACCCGTTCGGCCCGGAAAACCGGGTCTACGTGTCGACCGGCCCGCTCCAGCAGTCGCGGATGTCCTTTACCGGCCGGATGAACATGACCGGGCTCTCGCCGCTGACCGACGGCCTCGTCTCGGCCAACGCCGGGGGGTATCTCTCGCGGAACTTCGTCGGGACCGGGATCAGCGCCCTCGAGATCGTCGGCCAGAGCGACGAGTTGCTCGCGGTCCACGTCACTGATTCTGGCGTCGAGTTCGAGCCGGTGCCCGACCTCGAGGGGGCCACGGTACCCGAAACGTCCGAGTACATGACCGAGCAGCACGATCTGGGTCCGGAACACTGCATCGCAATCGGGCCGGCGGGGGAGAACCGGGTGCGCTTCGCCTCGGTAATGACCTTCGACTCGCGGGCCTTCGGCCGCGGCGGCCTCGGCGCGGTGCTGGGCGCGAAAAACGTCAAGTGCGTCACCTTCGCGGGCGACGCCGAGCCGCCGGTCGAGATCCCGGACCCGCCGGAGTCGGAGATCCACCGCGAGGCGGCGACGGCCGACGACCGGATGCGCAGCCAGGGCACCGCGGGCGGCACCGAGTTCATCAACGACAACTTCTCGCTGCCGACCCGGTACTTCCGGGAGTACGAGTTCGAGGGGGCCGCTGCCATCGGCGGCGACGCCGTCGAGTCAAAGAAGTACAAGAAAGGGGCCTGCTCGGCCTGTGCCTACGCCTGCAAGCTCCCGACCCGCGACGAGGAGACCGGCCTCGAGACCGAAGGGCCGGAGTTCGAGACGATCTACGCCTTCGGCTCGATGCAGGGGGTCGACGACGTCGTCGACGTCATGCAGTCGAACGAACTCTGTGACACGCTGGGGATGGACACCATCTCCGCGGGCGTCACGGTCGCGGCCTACCTCGAGAGCGAGGACGCGTTCGGCGATGCGGACCTCGCCCACGAGATCACCGAAAAGATCGCCCGCCGCGAGGGGATCGGCGACCTGCTCGCGGAGGGGGTCGATCGCACCCACGACGAGCTGGGGGTCGAAAACTACACCGTGAAGGGCATGGAGTTCGCCGCCCACGACGGCCGCGTCCTCCACGGGCAGGGGCTGTCCTACGCCGTCGCGAACCGCGGCGCCGACCACCTCTACGCCAGCATGCTCGCGCTGGAGTACAGCGGTGAACTCGACCCGCAGGGGACGCTGGGCAAGGCCGAACGGCTGGTCGAGCGGGAGGACCTCGCCGCCTTCCTCGACACCGGCATCGTCTGCGTCTTCGGGCGCGACTACGCCACCCCCGACCGGCTCGAAACGCTGTTCGACGCCGAGTACGAGACGCTGCTCGAGGTCGGAGCCCGAGCGGTGGAACTCGAACGTCACTTCAACAACCGACGGGGGTTCGACCGCGAGGACGACGACCTCCCCTACGAGATCCCCGACCTCGACGAAGCGATCGGCGAGTACTACGCAGCGCGGGGCTGGAACGACGACGGGACGATCCCGACCCGCGAGATCGAGTCGCCGCCCGCGCCGTCGGCCGACTGAGGCGTTCGACGACGTCTCTCGGTCCCCGTCAACCGCCGTACACCGACGGCACCAGCCGGATCACCGCGTCGGGATCGAGTTCGGTCTCGAGCCCCTCGAGATGGACGACGTTGCGTTGGTCCTTCGTGACGACCGTGTCCCCGGCCAACCCCGCCCCGTCGTCGGCGACGAGTTCCCCCTCGAGGCCCGGAAACGCGGTCTCGAGGTCGGTCAAGAGGTCGCCGACGGTCTCGGCCTCCGTCTCGTAGCGAACGGTCTTCTCGCCGACCGCGTCGCGAAAGGGGCCGAAGAAGACGCACTCGAGTTGCACGACCAACCGTTCGACGGGAGAGGCCTTGAAATCGACGGGGCGAGTGCCGCGACGAACACGCGGTCGTGACGCTACGGGGTCGGTCGGGACTGCGCGTGGCCGAAGCCAGTCACGCTCGGCCGACGCCATCCCGTCGGCAGCGTCGACCGCGATCACAATCCTGTTGGATGTTCACTTCGGAGAGCCGACCAGTGGTAACGTCGACACAGCGCCGGCGGACGCTCTGGGTCGTGGTGGCCGCGGCGACGCTGACGGTCATGGCCGGGGCGATCCTCGGCCCGATCGTCCCACAGATACGCGACGAACTCGGGGTGTCGGGATCCGCGGCCGGCCTGATCATCACCACCCACGGCGGCGTGATCGTCCTCGCGAGCCCGCTCGTGGGAGCGCTCGTCGACCGGATCGGACCGCGTCGGCCCCTCGTTGGCGGCCTGTTCGTCTACGGCCTCGGCGGCGGCGCGGGACTGTTCGTCGACGCGTTCCTCCCGCTGCTGGCTTCCCGCGTCGTCCTCGGACTCGGGACCGCCGCGGTGTATACGTCGGTGACCGTCCTCATCTACGATCTCTACGAGGGGCAGGCGATGGAACGGGCGCTGGGCTATCGCAGCAGCGCGAACAGCGCCGGCGCGGCGGTCTGGCCCCTCGTCGGCGGCGTGGCCGGGAGCCTCGCGTGGAACGCCCCGTTCGGCATTTATCTCGTCGCCGTACCCCTCGGCCTGCTGGCCGCGGCGACGGTCCCCGAGATGACGGCCTCGAGCGACGGGACCGATACCGCGGCGAACGGGAGCGGCCGGGCCGACGGGGCGGAACGCGGGGGCGGCGGCGTCCTCGCGGTCTTTCGTGACCGGCCAGCGCTTCCGCTAGTCTACCTGCTGTACTTCGGGGCGAACGCCCTGCTGTACGTGATCGTCGTCTACTACCCCCAGTTGCTCTCCGGTATCGGCGTAACCTCGTCGCTCCGGATCAGCCTCTATCTGGCCGCCAACGGCGCTGCGGGCGGCGTCTCGGCGATCGCCTACGACCGACTGCTGGGCTACGCCGATCGGTCGACGCTCGTCCTCGCGGCCTTTGTCCTCTGGGCCGGCGGGCTCGCGACCGCGACGGTCGTCGAGACCGCCGTGGGCGCGGCCCTGCCGGTAGTCCTGTTCGGCCTCGGGATCGGCCTGGTCTTCCCGTCGACGTTCGCCTGGGTCGAAGCCCTCGTCCCGCCGGACCGACAGGGGCAGTTCAGTTCCTACATCGCCTCCGTCGGCTACACCGGACAGTTCCTCTCGCCGGTCCTGTTCGGAGCGCTCGTTCCCCTCGCGGGCGTCGACGGCGTCTTCGCCGCTGCCGCAGCGATCGCCGGTATCGCCGCCGTCGGACTGGGGACGAGCCGGCTCCGCGGCGCGGCGTCCTGACCCCGCATCCACCCCTCGGTCCTTTTGTCTGGGTGTGGATAGCCCGACCCGCATCCCGATGGCGAACCCGAACCCAGTCGAGTCCCGGCGTCCCGAGTCGCTGTGGCTCGCCACGACCCCCACGACCGAGTACGGCACGCTCGAGGACGGTCTCACCGTCGACGCGGCCGTCATCGGCGGCGGAATCACCGGTCTGAGCGCCGCGATCGAACTGCAAGACGCCGGCCGCTCGGTCGCCGTCCTCGAGGCCGACCGGATCGTCGAGGGGACGACCGGACACACGACGGCGAAGCTTACCTCCCAGCACGGACTGTGCTACGATCGGCTCGTCTCACAGTTCGGGAGGGAGAAAGCGCGCCAGTACGCCGCAGCGAACGAGGCGGCGATCGAAACCGTCGAACGGCGCGTCGCGGCGTTGGACATCGACTGTGACTTCCGCCGGACGCCGGCCTACACGTACGCCGCCTCGCCCGACGACGTCGAGCAGGTCCGGGACGAGGTCGAGGCCGCAAAGCGACTCGGCCTGCCGGCGTCGTACGTCGAGGAGACCCCGCTGCCGTTCGAGGTACCCGGTGCGGTCCGCTTCGACGAGCAGGCTGCCTTCCATCCCCGGAAGTACCTGCTCGCCGTCGCCGAGGCGATCCACGACGACGGCGGCCACGTCTTCGAGGAGACCCGCGCGCTCGAGGTCGACCCCGGGTCGCCGTGTCGCGTCGAGACCGACCACGGGACCGTCGTCGCCGACGATGTGGTCGTCGCGACCCACTTCCCGGTTCTCGATCGGGCCGGCTACTTCGCGCGGATGCACCCCCACCGCGCGTACCTGCTGCCCGTCCGGATCAACGGGACGCCGCCGGAGGGGATGTACTACAACACGGCCTCGCCGGCGGCGACGATGCGGACGTACTCGGTCGCTGACGACGAGAGCGCGGGCGACGAGGACGACGATCTCCTGCTCGTGGGCGGTCAGAGTCACAAGCCGAGCGTCAGCAGCGTGCCGACCTCCGAGCGGTATCGTCGCTGCGAGGCCTTCGCCCGCGATCGCTTCGATGTCGAGTCGGTCGAGTACCGCTGGTCGACGATGGACTACTCCCCGGTCGACTCCGTCCCCTTCATCGGCCGGATCGATCCGCTCTCGGAGGGCGTCTACGTCGGGACCGGGTTCGACGGCTGGGGAATGACGACTGGCACCGCCGCGGGAACGATCCTCGCCGACTTGATCGTCGAGGGCTCGAGCCCGTGGGCGGACGTCTTCGACCCCCAGCGGTTCACCCCAAAAGCGTCGGCCAAGCGCTTCCTCGAGGAGAACGCGACGGTCGGTGGGAGCTTCGTCGGCGACCGAATCAAGTCCCTGCTGGCCGCGCTCGGGGCCGACGCCGCTGATAACCTGCCGCGGGGCGACGCCCGTGTCGTCCGGCGCGTGAGCCAGCCCGTGGGACTCTACCGCGACGACGAGGGGACGACGCACGCCGTCTCGGCGACCTGTCCGCACATGGGCTGTCTCGTCCGGTGGAACGACGCCGAGGAGACCTGGGACTGCCCCTGTCACGGCTCGCGGTTCACTCACGACGGTGACGTACTCTCGGGGCCCGCCGTCGAGGGGTTGCTGTACCGACAGCTCTGACGCCCGCTCGAAGCGGCATGTTGCTCCTATCCGGTTCCGAAGGCCGCGATATCCGCACCTGCTGTCGCCAGTGCATCGGCGGGGTTTGGGTCGCTGTCGGCCAGCTGCGTGTACTGGACTCGAGCAGGTTCTCGAGCGCGCGGCGCAACTCGGCCGGGGTGGTATCGGGATCGAAGAGGCCGCCGTAGCCGGGGACGGCGTCGTCGATGGCGTCGGTGGCGGCCGCCACCTCGTAGCCGACGCCCGCGAGTACCTCGTCAACGAGCGCGGCGAGCGGCGAGAGCCGTTCGGACGGGAGTCGGTCGTCAGTCACGCCACCGCCCCCTCGGGCTTCGGTTCCGGACTCGTACAGCCTTGCTCACGGCTGTGCTCGACGGCCGATCGCACCACTGCATACCGGCCCTCGGTGGTCGAACGGGATAATTCCTTCAGGTGGCACCGGGGGCGGGCCGGTTCGAATCCGACGGCCCCTGACGCGGTGTCGCTGCGTCCGTCGCGTATCGCCGTGCCGGCAATACATTCGAGGCACTGGAAACCCCACGACCGACAAATGCGGACGATCGTCGAGGCGCTCGAACCCGACGTGCCCTACCGCGTGAGACAGTTGCTCGGTCCCGTGATCACCCGACTCGGGCGAACGCTCGGACAGCCCCAGTACCGCCTTCGCGATACCGAATACGTCGGCACCGTTCGGCGGCCGCTGGGCGAGTTCACGGAGACGCTCCAGGAACACGGCTTCGAGTGGGACCCACTGGCGTGGTATCACCAGCCGCCGGTCGGGTCGGAGCCGAACGGGAGCTGGACGTATCGTCGGACATTGCTCGCCGACAGGCAGATTCACGTCATCCTCATCGCTCACTCACCGACGTATATCGACGTGTTCGCCCACGAGGAGTACAACTGGCTGCGACACCCGATCAAACACCTCTGGCAGGTCGGCATCGACCGGAACGCCGGCAGTAGCAAAGTGCGGCGGTGGATCGAGAGTCGCGGCATAGAGATCGATACCAAATCGCGGCGGCGGCGACGAATCGCACAGGCGGTAATAGGCCTGCATAAGGACCTCATGTCCATCATCCAGTAGCGTGGATCCAACCCGTCCCTTCGAAGAAGAAGGGGCCACACCGCACGCCGTGTGTATTCCGAGTGGGCTCTCGACTGGCTCGTGTTCGTCGTCGCCGGTTCGTCGACGCGTCTGCACCCCCACTGGCCGAGGGTTTTCGAAGCGATCCAAATGACAAACCCGTGTCCTCTCTCGCGCTAGAGCGACACCGACTCGAGATCGATCCTCGTCGGCTCCGGGACCGAGTCGACGGTCGCGCTCGAGACGGCGTAGTCACCCAGTTCCTCACTGTCGTTCGCGTCACCCGGAAGGACGATTACGGCCTTCGCGAGCAGCGGCGCGATCACGCCCGCGACGACGGTTCGGGGGTCCGACAGCGGCCCGCGGACCACGACGCGGTCGTCGGCCTCGAGGTCGGTCCCCTCGAGGACGCCGTGTGCGGCCTCGAGGACCTGCTCGTGCGTCACCGTCCGCTCGCCGTCGGTCAGGATCGCCGTGTCGGGATCGATCGCCAGCGGCGGGAACGACGGGTTCTCGCTCCACAGTCCCGCGTCGAAGTGATGGACGTCGGGCGCGTCGGGCTCGTCGCCGTAACCGACCCGCTGTGCGCCCTGCGGAAGGTCGTAGGACTCGAGCGCGCTGACCGGCGCGACGAGCGTTCGGAAGTCGCCCTCGTCCGTGAGGTCTGTGGGCGGGTCGAAACGAGTGGTCCCCTCGAGCAGCGTCGTCCCGAAGAAAGCGAGCAGGGCCAGCGGCCCGTCGCCGACGACACCGACGGTGACGCCCTCGCGAACCCCCGAGTGGCGCAGGAAGTTGCCGGCCTTCCACGCGGTCGTACACAGCCAGTGGTAGTCGTACTCCCGCCCCGTCGCGTCGACGAGGGCGATCCGGTCGTCCCGCAGCTCGCGGGTGAGCAGGTCGTCGACCGTCCCAGCGTTCATGGTCGGGACTGAGGACCGCGGGGGAAAAAGAGCGCCGACTCGTGTCGTTCGTCTCGCCTTCGGTCCCCGCTATACGGCGGGGTTCAGCCCGTCTCCCCAGTCTCGCTCAGTCGTCGGCGGCCGCCGGCTCGGCATGGTCGACATCGGTCCCAAGGACCTCGAGGAACTCGGCGAGCCACTCGGGGTGGTCCGGCCAGGCCTGTCCCGTCACGAGGTTGCCGTCGCGGGTCACCTCGCCGGTCCACTCCGCGCCCGCGCCGCGGACGTCGGCCTCGAGGGCCGGATACCCGGTACAGGTTCGTCCCTCGAGGACGTCCGCCGCGGCGAGGATCTGGAGGCCGTGACACAGCGCCGCGACGGGTTTGTCTTCCGCGAAGAAGTGCCGGGTAATCTCGAGGATCTCGTCGTAGGTCCGGAGGTACTCGGGCGCGCGGCCGCCCGGCACGACAAGCGCGTCGTACTCGGACGGCTCGACCGCGTCGAAGTCGTGGGTCAGTTCGAACTGGTGGCCCGGTTTCTCGGTGTATGTCTGATCGCCCTCGAAGTCGTGGACGGCAGTCGGACAGGTATCGCCGCTTTCTTTCTCCGGACAGACAGCGTGGACCTCGTGGCCGATCATCTGGAGCGCCTGAAACGGGACCATTACCTCGTAGTCCTCGACGAAGTCGCCCGCGAGGAGCAGGATCTGTTGTGACATGGGTATCCACGTGTTCGTTCGACCATAATCGCCATAGATTGTGTTGGACGCTACCGTGACACTCACCAATCGGAGACGGTTCGCCCGAGTCGATCGGATCGGAAAATATGGAGACCGGAAAACCGGTCATTCAGTCGTCGCTCGGTGCCGCGGCCCGTTGGTCCCTGACGTGGTCGACGATCGCACCGGTCTCGGTCACGAACTCCTCGTGATCGATCTCCGCCCCGTGGAGTACCGTCGAGAAGTTTCGCACGTTGGCCGCGATCGCGATCGCTTCGCTCAGTTCGTCGTCCGTCACCGCCTCGAGTTTCGCCTCCTCCCTGTGGAAATGAACGCAGTACGGACACTGGATCGCCGACGCCGCGCCGAGGGCGACCAGCGCCTTCTCCCGCTGCTCGAGGGCGGTCTCTCCCAACAGGAGATCCCGCACGACCTCCCAGCTGTGGTCCGCGGCCGACTCCGGCAGCGCGTCGATCCAGCTCGGGACCTGCCCGAGGTACTCTTCGACCTCCGCTCGCGTTTCAGTTGATACCATGCTCAACACCTGTGGGCGTCGCACCGGTGACGTCCTCCCCGTGGTAAACGACGGGGCTTCCCCAGCACGAGGAAACCCGGCCTGTTGCCGAGCAGGTTTCAGGACTGTCTCTCCCGAGGTCGGTGGAACGGGTTTCGTTCCTCGATCGGGAGCGTCCTGTGGCACCGCCACGTGTGCTCCCATCCGCAAGCGTGTCATCGACGCTCGGTTTCTCAGAGCGTCTCTCACCCAAGCGGTCATGCCTCGCGGCATCGACGGTTCGGTCACACTTAGCCGCCCAGTGGGTCGGTTTACCGTGCTCGCGAACGACGCGAACCCCGCATCCGATGAACCGTGGTCCATCCGACCGTGGGAACCTTCGCCCCGGAAAACCCAGGACGTTGGTTTCAGCGCGTCTCGTACTTCCGCGCAAGTGCCGAAAGCCGACGTAACCCTTGGGAATACGTACGATTCGGTGCGTACTAAGCGTTGGGGTTTCGGACCGGTCGACGACGGTAGACTGAGTAGTCGAGTGACGCGATTCACGCCCGCCGTGAACGGCGGGATTCTCTCGCTGTTTGAAGAATAGCCTGACGCAGCCTCGCTCACCGCTACCAGTGGAACCCGGTTACGCTACGCCTCACGGGGTAATGAACCTGTCAGACAAGTATCCGATACCACAGTGCGGGGAGTTAACACGAATCATGATAACGACAAGACCGGTCGCGGTCGGTTCGCGTTCGACGGCGGGTCCAGGTTCATAGACCCCGTCGTCGGCCGTCTAGAACGCCCGCTTGATCTTCTCGAAAAAGCCTTCCTTCACTTCGATCTCGTCGCCGCCGGCCTCGGCGAACGACTCGAGGGCCTCGCGCTGGTCCTCGTTTAAGCTCTCGGGGGTGACGACCTGCACTTTGACGTAGAGGTCGCCCTGCCCGCGACCGCGCAGTCGGGGCATCCCCTTGCCCTCGAGGCGGAAGGTCTCGCCGCTCTGGGTTCCCTGCGGGATCTCGAACTCCGCCCCGCCCTCGAGGGTGGGGACCTCGACGGTGTCGCCGAAGGTGGCCTGTGGGAACGAGACCGGCAGCCGGTAGCGCAGGTCGTCGCCCTCGCGTTCGAACTCCTCGTGGTCGCGGATCGAGACGTCGATCAGCAGGTCACCGCGAGGGCCGCCCTCGGGACTGGGCGCGCCCTCGCCTTCCATCCGCAGCGTCTGGCCCTCCTGAATACCGGCCGGGACCTCGACGGTCAGCGTCGCCTCGGTGCGGACGTAGCCCTCGCCGCGACACTCGCCGCAGGTCTCGGAGTAGATCGTCCCCTCGCCCTCACAGCGGGGACAGGCCGTCGTCTGCTGAACCCTGCCGAGCGGCGTCTGCTGAACCTGCGTCACCTGCCCGCGGCCCTGACACTCCGGACAGGTCTCGGCGTCGGCCTCCGGCGGGTGGCCCTCGCCCTCGCAGACGTCACACTCCTCGGGCCGCTCGAGCGAGAACTGCTTTTCAGCGCCCTCGTAGGCCTCCGCTAAGTCGATCTCGAGTTCGGTTCGCAGATCGCGGCCCTTTCGGGGCCGCCGACGACCGCGGCCGCCGCCACCGCCGCCGAAGACCTGCTCGAAGAGGTCGCCGAGGCCGCCGCCACCGCCGCCCATACCACCCATACCGCCACCGCCCATGCCGCCGCCGAACGGGCCGCCGCCCATGCCGCCCGCGCCGCCGGACTCGCTGGCGTCGAAGCCGTGTTTCTCGGCCTGCTCGTAGCGCTCGTGGCCCATCTGGTCGTAGGCCTCGCGCTTCTCCTCGTCGGTCAGGACCTGCTTCGCCTTCTGGATCTTCTTGAACTTCTCCTCGGCGTCGGGGTCGTCGCTGACGTCGGGATGGTACTCGGTGGCCTTCGTCCGATACGCCTGCTTGATCTCCTCCGTCGAGGCGTCGGGGCTCACGCCGAGTACGTCGTAGAAGTCCTCGCTCATTCGTTGTGCAACCGATACTCGTCTGAGGCACTTGAAACGACCGTTCCGCAAGTACCTTTTTGCGCCTCGGGTTCGCTCGTTTCATCTTCGCGCGGCGTTGCCGCGCGAATGGTCCGTGGGACCTCCGGTCCCACGCTACTCGCTCACCTCTCGGCGCAAAAATCTACGCTAAAAAGGCCGCCTCCGCGGACTTCGTCCGCTTCGGCGGGGAACCGCTCGCTACGCTCGCGGATGCTCACCGTGGTACTGCCTTTATTTTCACGCGCGGAATTCGATAACCGAGCGTCGAAACAGGGCTGAGTGGCGAGCCGTCGAGCGTTACTCTTCGTCGCCTTCCTCGAAGTCGACGTCCTCGAAGTCGGCGTCGACGAACTCCTCGCCCTCGTCGCCGGCAGCGCCTGCATCGGGGCCGGGGTTCGGACCGCCGCCCATGCCGCCCATTCCGGCACCGCCGGCACCTGCTGCGCCGCCGGCCGCACCGCCAGCTCCGGCAGCGCCCGCACCGGCTTCCTGCTGGTAGACCTGCTTGCCGATCTCCTGCAGCGCCTCACTCAGGCTCTCGGTCGCGGCCTCGATGTCGTCGGCGTCGGCCTCGTCGTCGTCGATCGTCGCCTCGAGGTCCTCGATCTCGGCCTCGATGTCGGCGCGGAGGTCGTCGTCGACCTGCTCGTCGTTCTCCTCGAGCAGCGTCTCGGCGCGCTGGATCGTGGCCTCGGCGTTGTTGCGGGCCTCGATGCGCTGGCGCTTTTGCTGGTCTTCCTCGGCGTGTTTCTCGGCCTCGCGCTGCATCTTCTCGATCTCCGAGTCGGAGAGGCCGGCGCCGCCCTCGATGGTGATCTCCTCGGTGGTGCCGCTGCCCTTGTCCTCCGCGGAGACGTTGACGATGCCGTTCTCGTCGATGGAGAACGTGACCTCGATCTGGGGCGTTCCGGCGGGGGCCGGCGGGATGCCGGTCAGGTGGAACTCGCCGAGCATCTCGTTCTCCTCGGCCAGTTCGCGCTCACCCTGGAAGACCCGGACCTGAACTGTCGTCTGGTTGTCCGCCGCGGTGGTGAAGATCTTCGACTCCTCGGTCGGAATTGTCGTGTTCTTCTCGATGAGGCGCTCGAAGAGACCGCCCTTGACCTCGATCCCCAGCGAGAGCGGGGTGACGTCCAACAGGACGATGTCGTCGACCTCGCCGCCAAGCACGCCGCCCTGGATCGCCGCGCCCAGCGAGACAGCCTCGTCGGGGTTGACGTTCTTCTGGGGCTCCTTGCCGGTCAGCTCCTCGACCTTCTCCCCGACCTGGGGCATCCGGGTCGAGCCGCCGACGAGCAGCACTTCGTCGATCTCGTCTTTCTCGTAGCCGGCGTCTTCGAGGGCCTGCTCGGTCGGTTCGACGGTCCGTTCGATGAGGTCGCTGGTCAGCGACTCGAACTTCGCGCGGGTCAGCGACTCCTCGAGGTGGATCGGGCCGTCGTCGGTCGCCGTGATGAACGGGAGGTTGATCTCGGTCTCCTTGCGCGAGGAGAGTTCGATCTTGGCCTCCTCGGCGGCGTCTTTGAGCCGCTGGAGGGCCTGGCGGTCCTCGCGGAGGTCGATCCCGTGTTCCGCCTCGAACTCCTCGGCGAGCCAGTCGATGATGGCCTCGTCCCAGTCGTCGCCCCCGAGGTCGTTGTCACCGTTGGTCGCGACGACCTCGTAGACGCCGCCGCCGAGATCGAGAATGGAGACGTCGAAGGTCCCCCCGCCGAGGTCGTAGACGAGGACGGTCTGGTCCTGATCGTCCTCGAGGCCGTAGGCCATCGAGGCGGCCGTCGGCTCGTTGATGATGCGCTCGACCTCGAAGCCGGCGATCTCGCCGGCGTCTTTGGTCGCCTGGCGCTGTCGGTCGGAGAAGTACGCGGGGACCGTGATGACGGCTTTCTCGACTTCGTCGCCGAGATAGTCCTCGGCGTCGCGTTTGATCTTCTGGAGGATCATCGCCGAGATCTCCTCGGGCGTATACTCCTCGTCGTCGATCTCGACGGTGTAGTCTTCCTCGCCGATGTGGCGCTTGATCGACTGGATCGTCTTTTCGGGGTTCTGGACGGCCTGATTCTTGGCCGGTTTCCCGACGAGTCGCTCGTCGTCGGAGAAGGCGACGACGGAGGGTGTCGTCCGTTCGCCTTCGGAGTTGACGATGATCTCCGGATCGCCGCCTTCCATCACCGCAAACGCGCTGTTCGTCGTGCCGAGGTCGATTCCGAGAATTTTGTTGCTCGCCATCGTGGAGGGGTATTGTGCGCACTTTGTTTTAAAGGTTACTAGCCGGGCTCGAAACCCGAATAAAAGCCCGATACGAGGGAGTAGCGGCTCGCTCGCGGTAGTTGGGTCTCAGTAAAAACGGGCGGGGAGATCGGTCGATCGGCCCGCCGTGTCGGACCGGCGGTCGACTGTGAACCGGTCAGTTGCGTCGTCGTGACGGACAGAGCAGCGATACTCTGAGAGAACGGCTACTCGTCGTCGGCGACTTCGCCGCCGAGTTCGATCGCCTCTGCGTCCTCTTCGCCGTCGTCGGATTCGGCCGACTCCTCGTCGGTCCTGGACTCGCCGTCGTCGGCGCTCGAGCCGTCGACGTCGCCGTCCGCATCGGCGCTCGAGTCCTCGTCGTCGGCGAACTCCCCGTTCGAGACCGTGACCTGTGCGTTTTGGATGACCTTGTCGCCCATCTCGTAGCCGGGCGTGTAGACGTCGGCGACGGTTCCCTCGGGCTGGTCGCTGTCGACCTGCATCATGACCTCGTGGCGCTGGGGATCGGTCTCGGTGCCGGGCTCGGGATCGATCTCGGCGACGTTCTCGTCCTCGAGGATGCGGTCGAACTCCTTGAGCGTCATCTCGACGCCCTCCTGCAGACTCTCGACGTCGTCGCTGTCCTCTTCGAGGGCGCGTTTGAGGTTGTCCCGGACGGTGATGAGCCGCTCGACGAGGTCCTCCGTCGCGCGGTCTTTGATCTGCTGTTGGCGCTTCTTGGCGCGTTTCTTGTAGTTCTGGAAGTCGGCCTGCTTACGCTTGAGCCGGCTTTTCAAGTCCTCGACTTCCTCCTCGTATTCCTCGAGTCGGTCGTCGCGGGCCTCGAGTTCGTCCTGCAGTTCACCGATAGTTTCGGCCTGTGATTCGACGCGTTGCTCGAGGTCCTCGAGTTCCTCGCGTTGGTGGCTGACGGTCCCGTTCAGGTCGCGGGCCTCCTCGACGATCGAGTTGACCTGCCGAGCGAGTTCGTCGTCGTACTCGGTGACCCGATCGAGGAGCCGCTGGATGTCCTCGCTGGTTTCGGGTGCGTCAGTCTCGTCCGCCGCGGGGGCCGACTCGCCCTCGGCAGCGTCCCCGTCGGCGTCGGTCGTCGCCTCGCTCTCGTCGTCGGTTCCCGCGGGTTCCGCGTCCGACTCCTCGACGTCGGGAGCCGGCTCTGATTCCCCATCCGTCGAGACGTCGGGGTCCGCCGCGGCCGTCTCGCCGTCGTCGGATTCCTCCTCGGACGGGACACCCGGGGCGGACGTCTCCGTGCCCTCGTCTTCGCTCATATGGCTGTCAACGAACAGCGGTAATAAAAGGGTTGAGGTACCCGTGTCGGAGCCGCCGGCATCGCTGTGCCCATCTATAGTAGCCACTGAAAGTCATTGCACACCTGATCGCACGACTGCGTCGCGCTCAGTGTGTAAATCATTTCAGTGGCTACTATAGTCGCCCGGACCGCCCCACCTCCGGATTTGCCGTCCCGAGTACCCGACCGTATATGTGTATCTACCCCCCACTGGGACGCGTGACGCGGAGCCCGAACGACGAGCCGACCGCGATCGAATGTCGGTACGAGGACGGGACGGTTCGGATCGACGACCTCAAGACGGCACCGCTCTCGCCGTCGTCGCTCCGGGAATCGGTCCCCGAACTCGAGGCCGATTCCCGAACCGGCTGCTGGCGCGTCCCTGCCTACCGCTACGCCGAACTGCGGGCGGCGCTGTGGCGGGCCGACGCCGCGGTCGAGGACCGCGTCCTCGATCTCGAGTCCGTCGGGGACCTCGCGTCAGCCTACGAACTCCGGCCGTACCAGGAACGGGCGCTCGAGTCGTGGCTCGAGACCGACCGGTGGGCCGACGTGCCCGGGCCGGAGTCGCCCGCTCGAGCGCCCGCCGGCGTCCTCGAACTGCCGACCGGCAGCGGCAAGACCGTCATCGCCCTGAAGGCGATCGAGCGGCTCTCGGTCCCGACGTTGATCGTCGTCCCGACGATCGACCTCCTCGAGCAGTGGGAACGGGAACTCGAGCGGGAGTTCGACACGCCGATCGGGCGCTTCGGCGGCGGCGAGCAACGACTCGAGCCGATCACCGTCTCGACGTACGATTCGGCATATCTGAAGGCTGATTCGGTGGGTGACCGGTTCGGGTTCGTCGTCTTCGACGAGGCCCACCACCTCGGCGGCGAGGGGTACCGCGAGATCGCACGCTTGCTCGCCGCCCCCGCGCGGGTGGGTCTGACCGCGACCTTCGAGCGCCCCGACGGTGCCCACGAGGTCGTCGAAGCCCTCGTCGGGCCGCTCGTCCACCAAGTCGACGTGGACGACCTCGCCGGCGACCACCTCGCGGCCTACGATCTCAAGCGCCTCGAGGTATCGCTGACCCCCGAGGAGCGCGAGGAATACGAACGAAACCAGGAGACGTTCACCGGCTACCTCGCGAGATCGAACATCGAGATGCGAAGCGGCTCGGACTACCAGGAACTGGTCAAGCGGTCGGGGTCGGACCCAGAGGCCCGCGAGGCGCTACTCGCGCGCCAGCGCGCACGGGAGATCATGTTCGGCAGCGAGGCGAAACTGGAGGCGCTGTCGGGGATCCTCGACGACCACCGGGACGATCGGGTCATCGTCTTTACCGCCCACAACGACCTCGCGTACGACGTCAGCGAGCGGTTCCTGATTCCGACGATCACCCACCGGACCGGGGCCGCGGAGCGTCGCGAGATCCTAGAGCGGTTCCGCGATGGGAGCTATACCCGGATCGCGACCTCGAACGTCCTCGACGAGGGCGTCGACGTCCCCGACGCGAACGTCGCGGTCGTCCTCTCGGGCAGCGGCAGCGAGCGGGAGTTCGTCCAGCGACTCGGGCGGATCCTCCGTCCGAAGGCCGACGGCGGACGGGCGGTCCTCTACGAGGTCATCACAGCCGATACCGGCGAGCAACGGATCGCCGCCCGACGGCGGGAGTGACGCGCCGAAGGGGCCCCGCAGCGGGTCGTCACCGATCGAATCGAGCGACTCCGACCGACCGTTGCACTCCACGTCGGCCCACGCTCGAGGCGGCACAGTCCCGCGATCCGGCCCGTGTGGTCTTGCCGCGTCGCTTCAGTGGGTATCGTCCACGTTCCACTCTCCACCGAGGTCCCCCCGCTCGGTCGTCACGAACGAGCCGTCCTCGAAGCGCGTCACGCGGCCGGTCTCCTCGCTCAGCGTCAACGTCGACACCACGTTCGGCCGCCGGGAGGTATCCAGTGCGCTCATGTGGCGCGACCCCATCCAGTCCTCGTAGCCGGGATCGTCCGGATCCGCCTTCCCGCTCTCGAGTTCGTCGGGCCCGAGGTCGGTAAACCGGACCAGTTGTTCCTGGACGACGCCGTCGACGCTGACGACGACGGCCCCGTCGCGGGTCCTCGCGACCTCTCGGGCCGTCTCGTAGAAGGCGTCGAGATCGAGACAAACGTCGTGACAGCGGTCCGTCGGCCACGTGTTGTCGCCCATCGGGTACGCGAAGTCCGCGACCGACGGCCCGATGACGACGGCGACGTACATGCCGGGACCTTTGACGTACTGTTCGTCCCACCGATCGAAGTCGATGCTGAGCGACTCGAGGGCGTGTACCAGGCAGTCGATCAGTTCCCGAACCCCGTCGTGGGTCTCGTACGCGATCCGGAGCGACGAATCGTCCATACCGGAGGGTGGAACCGAACCGCCGTAATATCAGTGCCTGAGCCCCGTCGGCGAGGGCGATCGCCGGGTCTTCGTCCGGGTCACTTTTGCCGGTGCCGCGCCGACATCGGACGAATGCTGACGAAGGACCTGCTGCGCGTCTCGCGGGCCGGCGGCGGCTACCACCCGCAGTTCGCCGGCCGCGACCAACGCCCGCTCGCGGCCAGGGTGATCGGCACCTATCAGGGCCACGTCGGCGAACCCCGTGGCGAACTCGAGGACGCGCTGACTACCCTGGAGAACGAGGCCGACGACTTCAAACTCGTCCGCGGCCTCTCGGCGCTGCTCGAGCGCGAGGCGACGTTCGAGACCGACGCGGCGATCGACCCCGAGAAGGCCCGCCGGGCGGCCTTCGAGGCCGCCGAAGCGATCGGCGTCGTCACCGAGGACGAGCGGGCGATGGCGCTGATCCGGGCGGGCGAGTCGCTCGACGTCTCGGCGGACGACCTCGAGACCGCCCTCTACGCCGACCTCGAGGAACGACAGGTCCTGACCGCGGTCGAGCCGCGTTGGGACCCCGACGGCCTGCTCGCCCAGTACAACCTCTCGCTGGCTCAGACGGCGCTGTTCGACGCGACCGAAGTCCGGGTCCGCTCGAGCGATCCGAAGGCGCTGATCTCGGCGATCAAGCGCCTGCGGCTGCTGTACGAGATCCGGCGACTCGAGGAGGAACCGACGCCGAGCGGCGGGGTTGCGGAGACGGACCTCGCGGACGGGATCGCCGAACGGGAGGTCGTCGTGACCGGCCCGACCCGGCTCTTCCGGGCGACGCGGCGGTACGGCACTCGCTTCGCCCGGCTGCTGCGGACCGTTGCGTCGGCCGAGCGGTGGTCGCTCGAGGCGACGATCGACGACCGCGGGACCGAACGGACGCTCTCGCTCTCCCACGATGATCCCGTTCAGGTGCCCGACGCCGAACCGGTCGCGGACGTCTCGTTCGACAGCGGCGTCGAGGCCGACTTCGCCGCCCGGTTTACGAACCTGGATCTCGACTGGGACCTCGTCCGCGAGCCCGAGCCGCTCGCGACGGGGACGCGGGTGATGATTCCGGACTTCGCGTTCGACTACGCCTACGGCGACTTCCGGCTCTACTTCGAGATCATGGGGTTTTGGACCCCCGAGTACGTCGAGAAGAAACTCTCGCAACTGGCCGACCTCGAGGACGTGGACATGCTCGTGGCCGTCGACGAGTCGCTGGGCGTCGGCGAGGAGATCGCGGCCCGCGACCACCGGGCGATCCCCTACTCGGGAACGGTCCGGGTCAAAGACGTCGCCGACGTCCTTCGGGAGTACGAACGCCAGCTGGTCGCCGAGAGCGCGGCCGCCCTGCCCGACGAACTCCGGCCCGACGAGGACGCGATCGCGCTCGAGCGGCTGGCCGAGCGCCACGGCGTCAGCGAGGACGCCCTTGCGGACGTCTCCGTCCCGGACCACGAGCGCGTCGGCCGAACGCTCGTCCGGCCGGCCGTCCTCGAGTCGCTCGCCGACGCGATCGAGGCGGGGATGGCCCTCGAAGATGCCGAGGCGGTCCTCGAGGAGTACGGGATCGCCGACGCGAGCGCCGTCCTCTCGCGGCTGGGGTATCGCGTCGAGTGGGAAGGGTTGGCCGGCGGGACGCTCGTCGAGCGCTGACGGCGCTCCCGCCGGATGACAACTTCCCGGCCAAGTTACAAGTGCCCGCGCCGATAGCTCGGCCATGAACGTCCTCGTCGTCGGCGGTGGTGGGACGATCGGCAGCACCGTCGCGTACACGCTGGCGGTACAGCGTCCGGAGACGACCGTCACGCTCGCGGATCCCCAGACGGCGGTCACGACCGGCCATGCGATCGATCTGCGCCACGCGCAGTGTCACGTCGCCACCGCGGCGGGGCGTCCGTCGTTCGGCGACGACTCGCCCGGCACCGTCACCGCGATCGATCCGAGCGCGTCCCCGGGTCCCGATCCGATCGACGCGGCTGACGCGATCGTCGTCACCGCGAGCGCCGCGCGCGACCCCGACAGCTTCGAACGGGGCGGTCGACTGTCGAACCTCGAGCGGAACCTCGAGATCGCCGCCGACATCGGCGAGTGGTTCGGCGAGGCCGACCCGACGCCGACGGTCGTGGCCGCCAACCCGACCGATCGGGTCACCTACCGTCTGTGGGAGGCGAGCGGCTGGCCCCGCGAGCGGTTCCTCGGCTACTCCCTGTCGGAGACGGCCCGCATCGCGGACGAACTTGCCCGCCGGTTCGACACCTCGCCCGCCGCCGTCTCCTGTCCGGTCCTCGGCGAACACGGCGAACACATGGTCCCCGCGTTCTCGCGGGCGACCGTCGACGGCGAGCCGATCGATCTCTCGGCGACCGAGCGCGAGGCCGTCCTCGAGTACGTCCGCGACGTTCCCTACGACGTCATCGAGCGGCGGGGGCCAGAGGACTCGTCGCGGTGGGTTACGAGCCGCGGCGTCGCCACGATCGTCGCTCGACTGGCCGACGGCGGAACCGACGAACCGGTCTGTCTCTCGACCCCGCTTTCCGGCGAGTACGGGCTCGAAGGCGTCAGCGTGAGCGTCCCCGTCCGGCTCGACGCCGGCGGCGTCGGCGAGGTCGTCGAGTGGGACCTGGCCCCGAACGAGCGGGACGGACTCGAGCGTGCTGCCGCCGCCGTTCGGCGCTCACTGGCGTGATCCGGGCCGATACCAACGTCTGTAGTGGACATCCTTAACCACCGGACCGCACTATTCCGAGACAGTCACGTGTCCCATCAGTCTTCCCCGGAATCGGTTTCCCTCCTCCTCGTCGAAGACAACCCCGGCGACGTGCGGTTGATCGAGGAGGCGTTCAACACGGCGTCGTTCGATGTCAGCTTGCACACGGAGGCCGACGGCGACGCCGCCCTCGAGTTCCTTCACGAACGGGCGGCGAGCGAGGACGGCCCCGAAGTGGACCTGATGTTGCTCGATCTGAACCTGCCCAGGACCGGCGGGTTCGAGGTCCTCGAGACGATCAAGGACGACCCGGAACTCGCGTCGCTGCCGGTGTTGGTCCTGACGAGTTCAAAAGCGAACGAGGACATCGTCCGGAGCTACGAACTGTGTGCGAACGCCTACCTGACGAAACCGACCGATCCCGACGAGTTCGCCGACATCGGCCGTGCGGTCGAGGCGTTCTGGATCGAGGAGGCGGCGCTGCCCCCGATCCCCTCGTAACGGTAGTCACCCAGCGGGCAGCGTCGGGGGCCGACCGACGCTACGACTCGAGGTCGCGTTGCCGGCCCTTCGGCACCATCGAACGGAGTTCGCCGTGGACGTAGAGGCCGACACCGATCGGCTCGCGTTCGCCCCGGTCGACGGGTTCACCGTCTCCCTCCGGTCGGCCCGCCGGCCCGACCCCGATGTCGTGGACGGCGATCAGATAGCCCCAGTCGCCGTCCCACCGCTCGATCTCCTGATCCTCCCCCGCGGCGAACCGGCGGGCCTCCGCGGGCTCTAAGTCGATCACGCAGTCGGTCGCCGCGCGGCCGAACCGCTGGACGAAGTCGGTCGTGGGCTTCCAGTGTTCTTGGCGGGTGCGGAGACAAGTCATGCCGATGGCCTCGATCTCGAGCGGCGTCGACGCCTCGCCGCCGTAGACCCAGATCTTGCCCGCGCCCTTCTCCCAGAAGGTGTAGTCGTCGAACGCTTCGGACGGAATCCCGAACCGGTCGGCGAAGTAGTCGACGACCTCCTCGCGGGTGGCCCGGCCCTCGACGTCCCGTTCCGCTTCGGTCGCGGGCAGCCGGTCGAACCGCTGGCCGTCGTTGTCGCTCATCACGCGGTCACCTCCAGTTTCGCGACGAAGAAGCCGCCGGTGTCGTTGTGATGCGGGTAGATCCGGGCCGCCTTCTCGAGGCTCGAGTCGAACGTCTCGCCGTCCCACTCGGTCAGGCCGGGCGCGTGTTCCAGCCCGAGATCGAAGTCGACGACGCGACAGTCCTCCTCGTCCATGGCGTGTTGCACGACGGCCTCGTTCTCCTCGGGGGCGAAGGTACAGGTCGAGTAGACGACCGTCCCGCCCTCGCGGGTCGCCTGGATCGCCCGACGGATGATCCCCTTCTGGATCCCCGCGACCGAGGAGATGTGGTCCGGCGACCAGTTGTCGAGCGCGTCGGGGTTCTTCCGGATCGTCCCCTCGCAGGAACAGGGGGCGTCGACGAGCGTTCGGTCGAACTCGTCGAAGTCGAAGCGGGACAGCGAGTAGTTCCGGGCGTCGGCGTTGGTCACCGCGAGGCTGGTCGCACCCAGCCGTTCGGCGTTAAAACGCAGCGCCGAGATCCGCCCGAGGTTGTTGTCGTTGGCGACGACCGTTCCCCGGTCGTCCATCAGCGCGGCGATCTGGGTCGCCTTCCCGCCCGGTGCGGCACAGCAGTCCCAGACCCGCTCGCCGGGTTCGGGATCGAGGACGACCGGCGGCACCGCCGAAACCTCCTCCTGCCCGTGGGTAAAGCCGTGAAACGAGGCCCACGTCGAGCCCGGCGAGTCGGTCTCGAGGTCCAGTACCCGGGGGTTCCAGTCGGCCTGTTCGTACGCGAGTCCCTCCGCCTCGAGGGTCGCGAGGGCCCGGTCGACCGAGGCCTTGATCGTGTTCACGCGGACGGCGTTGCCGAGCGGCCGCTGACAGGCCGCCAGAAAGTCCTCGAAGTCGTCGATGATCGGTCGATACCGCTCGAGTGGCTCCATCGACTGCGGGTTCGCGCGACTGGCGTTTGTGGGTTTCGAAGCGCGGCCCGTCCGGCTCAGTCCCGGAACGGCGGGACCAGTTCGAACGCCGCCCCGGCGACCGCAATACTGACCGCGAGCGAAGCGACCGCGAGCCCCGTCGAACCGTCGATAAGAAGGCCCCGCACGCCGACGGCCAGAAACAACAGCGAGAATCCCAGCAGCGAGAGGGTCCCGACGGCGTCGAAAATCGCGTCCGCGACTGCGGAGCGGACGACTGCGTCGCGGTCCTCCCGTGTCTTCTCCGACTCCGGATCGGTCGTCGTCATCGCTGGACGAACGATCGGCGGTGATTGATATAAATACACGGTCGACGGGGACGAACCCGGCGACGGTGTCGGCACACCCTGCCCCCGATTTTAAGCCGGTGACGTCCGTCGGTCCGAGCATGGCAGGAATCCGCGTCCACGGCGAATCGGTCGCGCTCGAGGATCCAACGCTCGTCGAAGGGTTTCCGGGCGTTGGTCTCGTGGGCAAGATCGCGACCGACCACCTCATCGAGCAACTGGAAATGGAGTACTACGCGAGCGTCGGCTGCGAGGGACTGCCGCGGATCGGCGTCTACCGCGAGGGCGATCGGACCGCTCGACCGCCGGTCCGGCTCTACGTCGACGAGGAACACGATCTGCTGGCGCTGCGAAGCGACGCGCCGATCAGCGCCAAGGCCGTCGAGACCGTCGCGGACTGTCTGACCGGCTGGATCGTCGAGCAGGAGGCGACGCCGCTGTATCTCAGCGGCCTCCCCGCGGAACGCGAGAACGGGGAGCGACCCGATCTCTACGGGATCGCGACCGGGGACGCCGGGGAGCGACTCGAGGACACTGACGTGGCGACCCCACCGGAGGACGGCGTCATCACCGGGCCGACGGGCGCGTTGATTAACCGCGCCGCCCACGAGGACTACGGCAGCCTCGGCTTCGTCGTCGAGTGCAACCACCGGTTCCCCGACCCCGAGGCCGCGAGCGTCCTGCTCGAGGAGGGGGTCGCCCCCGTCACCGGCCTCGAGATCGACGTGAGCGAACTGGTCGACCGCGCCGAGGAGATCCGGGCGAAACGGGAGCAGTTGGCCCAGCAGATGCAGGCGATCGCACAGGAGGAGAGTTCGCAGGCCCAGCCGTTGCGGATGTATCAGTAGCATCGATCGCCGACCGAGGCGGAGAAACGGCTCAGGCGTGCGACATGCCACCACGTCTGTCGGGTAAGAGACCGAATCGCCTTTGGCTCTTCAGCCGAACTAACTAGTAATGAGAGTCGCACAGCTCGGGTCGGGGGAGCCGGAGATCGCAGTCGTCGCGGGCGTTCACGGGGACGAACCCTGTGGCGTCCGGGCCGTCGAACGGCTGCTCGACGAGCGCCCGACCGTCGAACGGCCCGTCAAGCTCATCGTCGCCAACGAGGAAGCGCTCGAGCGACGGGTTCGATTCATCGACGAGGACCTCAACCGTGCGTTCCCCGGCGATCCGGACGCGACGACCCACGAGGGCCGCCTCGCAACCGAACTGGTCGACGAACTCGAGGGCTGTCTGACCTTCTCGATGCACTCGACCCAGAGCCACGCCGAACCGTTCGCCGTCGTCAACGGCGTCAGCGAGACGGCCGAGGAGATCGTGCCACAGCTGCCCGTGACGGCGATGGTCGAGACGAGCAACTTCGCGGAGGGGCGACTGTTCGCCGAGATCGACACGGTCGAGGTCGAGTGTGGACTCCAGGGCTCGGAGACGGCCGCCGAAAACGCCGACCGGCTGACGCGGGCGTTTCTGACCGCCGTCGGCGTGTTGCCCGGCGATACGGTCCGACGCGACCTCCCGATCTATCGGCTCACGGACGTCATCAGCAAGGAGCAGGCCGATTCCTACGAGGTGTTCGTCGAGAACTTCACCGAGGTCGAGGCCGGCGACTCCTTCGCCGCTGCCGACGGCGACGAGCAGGTCGCCGACGAGTCGTTCTATCCCGTCTTGATGTCCCCGAACGGCTACCGGGACGTCTTCGGCTACGCCGCCGAGAAACTCGACGTCCTCGAGACGCCGGCGTCGGCCGACTAGATCGCCCGGGTTCCCTGTGCCAACGGTGTGTCCGGCCGGCGGTCGCGACCGACCGGCGTGAGTGCCGATGACGCAAGGCATATCCCCCTTACCGCCCTACGGACGAGTATGGAGTTCCCACCGAACCAGGGTCTCGATCAGGACGAAGTCGACGAACAGGTCGCCGAGGCGCTCGAGGAAAACGAGGTCGTCCTCTTCATGAAAGGGACCGAACTGATGCCCCAGTGTGGCTACTCCCGCAAGGCGCTTGGCCTGATCGACCAGCACCGCGACGAGTTCGAGACCGTCGACGTCCTCGACTCGCTCGACGAGTACCGACAGGCGCTGTCGGAACACAGCGGTTGGGAGACGATCCCCCAGACGTTCGTCGACGGCGAGTTCGTCGGCGGCTCCGACGTCCTCGAGGAACTCGAGGAACGGGACGAACTCGCGGAGACGCTCGAGACCGCGTAGGGCCGGCCCACTGGCGTGACCCATATACTCGAGTTGATATCTCACGCATTTAATAGCAGCTCATATAAGTCACGCCCTCGTAGTAGCAGATCACGACTATCGCCGTACACACCTTCCCACAATGTCAACAGAGGAATCCAGACACGTATATCGGCTGCATTCGACCCTTGAACTGCCCCTCGAAGACCTTCGAGAACACATCGACGAGGCGAGATATCCCGACGGGATCGACGACGTCGAGATCACGCGGCGCAACAACACGCTGATCCTCAAGGCGGTCGCCGAGGATCAGTCGGTCAGCAAGTACACGCCGACGGCCCAACTCAAAGCCAGCGTCACGGAAAACCGGGTCTACGAGGAAGACCCCGACGAGCGGCGACAGAAGTCGTTCAGCTGGGACGAGGAAGAGGAAGAGGAGATCGAGTCCGAACTCGTCGAGTTCGCCGCGTTCAAGGGCGACCGCGAGACGGTCCTCCAGAACTCGCTGTTGCAATACGAGATGTTCCTCGTCCTCTGTGAGATCGCTGAGGCCGCCGAGAAGGGGACGCTGACGGCTATCTCGGAACGCGACGGCGACCTCGATGCGACCCGGATCGTCGACGGCGAACCCCGTCCCGCGGACATCGAAGTCGTCGAAGGGCCCCGCGATACCGGCTCGGGGCAAGGCGGCGTCAACTGGCGGGACAACAAGTTCATCACGGACTGAAGGCGCTTCGGCCGGAACAGAGCGGAGAGCTAACCGATGCGCTTTCCTCGCTGAAGATCAGGAGCCGTAGCTATGGCGGCTAACCGCACGGACGTAGCAAATTAGTTCTCAGCGTCGGTCGCACTGATCTCGAGGTCGACTGAGTCCCCGTCAGAGACCGTCCCGGGAATCTGGCTCGTTCCGTACCCGGCATCGAGCGCGAGACCCAATTCCGCCGACTCTTCTTGCGAGAGAAGCACGTGATTTTCGGGTTCGTCGAGCCGATCAATCGCTTCGGGACCGTCGAAGCCGCCGTCAGGAAAGAGAACGACGCCGCCGGTCGGAGAAACCGTCGTGGACAACTCGATCTCGTGGGCCGACTGATTCTCTGCCTTAATGAGTTTGGGAAACCCGGTAACGGAGCCGTCGTTTACACCTAGTCCCGGATCGGAAGTACCGTTATCGACCTCGGTGATCTCGACGGTGATCGTCCCGTCGCTCTCGCCCGTGACGAACCCGCCGTCGTCCCCGGAGCCAGGTGCGAGTCGCAACAGCGCGGCGTCGTCGACTGCGGTCGACACGGTGACACCGCGCTCGGCTTCAGTCCGGCTGAACGCACCGGTCCCGAAGGCCACCCCACCACCGGCGGTGAGAGCCCCCAACCCGACCAGAACCGTGCGTCGTTTCATTCGGTGGTCACTCTCGAGCGCTCCTATCAATATTTAATACTATAGATACATAACCGTTCTGTATCGACCGAAAAACGACGGACGGGCGCGAACGGACAGCCGAAAATAACCTCGCATGAACCGACTCGTCTCCGCGTTCGGTCTCCTGTTGATCGTTCTCGGCGTCGCTCTCGGCAGCGTTCAACTCGGCGCGTTCGATCAGGTCGTCGCCGAACGGGACGCCTCCGTGAGCGTCGCCGAAGAGGACGAGGCATATCTCTCGATACAGGATGGGTACGGTGGGCGCACTGTGCGGAACTATCTTTGTATCTTCATCTGTTTTTCATACGATAGACCCAGGACAGTCGCCACCCTCGAGAACAGGTACATCACCGACTACTCTACCCTCAATGTCGAAGTCGACACCGTTGGAGGTGCGTCCGACGACACCCTCGAGGTTAGCCAAGCACCGACAACATTGTCCGAAGGGGAGGCCCGCAATGTCGTGGTCTCGTGTTCGGGGACCACTACGGCCGACGGAACGGGTGACGTCACGCTTCTCGTCGACGTTTCCGAGCCGGTCTACATCCACCAGAAAACAACGATTCAGGACGTGTCGTACGACTGTGCTGCCGGCTATTAGGCGAGTCGGTCCTCCCACTCCTCGGCGGTCATCGACTCGCCGGTGACGCCGTCCGGTCCCTGCGCTGCGAGCAGGGCGGCCGCGTCGTCCATCACGTCGGGCTGGAGGATCTCCCCGCGCTCGTCGTCGGGCAGGTGTTCCCAGATCCGCGTGTTGACGCGGCCGCCGGGGTCGATCGCGTTGACGTTGATCCCCTCGTCCTCGACCTCAAGTGCGACGGCCTGGGTAAAGCCCTCGAGCCCCCACTTCGACGTGATGTAGGCCGCGGCGTCGGGGATCGCGTACCGGCCCAGCCCCGAGGAGACGTTGACGACGTTGCCCGAGTCCTGACCGGCCTCGAGCATCGCCTCGAGGACCCGCTTCGTGAACAGATAGACGCCCTTGACGTTGACGTCCATAATCGTATCCCACTCCTCCTCGTCGGTCTCGACGAGCGAGCGACGCTCCTCGCCGAAGCTGAGCCCGGAGACGCCGGCGTTGTTGATGAGCGTGTCGACGCGCCCGAACCGCTCGAGGGCCGCCTCGACGACGCGGTCGACGTCATCTGCCGCACGGACGTCCGCTGGGACGACCAGCGTCTCGCCGGCCGCCTCGTCGGCGACGGTCTCGAGTTCGTCCTCGCTTCGGGCCGTGAGGACGACGTTCGCGCCCCGTTCGGAGAGGGCGAGTACCATCGAGCGTCCGAGTCCCTTGCTCGCACCGGTGACGATGATCGTCTCGTCGTTGAGTGTGGTCATCTGACCGATCAGTTACGGGCCCATCGAGTAATACGTTCGGCCGCGGCGATCGAGTCGCGGTTCGATCGTCGAGCGGTCAGTCACTGGGTATGCGGCCGGCCCGTCGAACATCGTTCGCGAGGCGTTCGGCGTACTCGAGTCGGAGTCGACGCGCCGCCTCGCGGTCGACCGGGCCGCGGCCGCCGATGTCGTGGGCGATCGGCTCGTAGGTCGCGACCTCGAACCCCATTCGCTCGAGATAGGACCGCACCGCGTCCGCGTCCAGCCCGTCCCGGATCGCGGCGTTGACGTGTTCGATGACGGCGTCGAAGGTCGGCAGGACGATCTCCTCGTCGGTCACCCGGCCGGTGTCACCCTCGATTCGGACCTCGGCCCCGCGGAGGCGGTCGACGACGGTGGCCAGCCGGTCCGCCAGTCGGACGACCTGACTCGGGAGGGCGGTGTCGGGCGAGCGCCACTCGACGGTTTCGAACGACTCCCGGATCTGGACCGGCGTCCAGACGGCGCTTTCGGGATCGAACTGCGCCCGGATCGTGGACCGATCGATCCCCGCGTCGACGGCGGCCGTCACGAAGTCCTCGTATCGCCGCTCGAGCCGGCGCGTCCACTCCTCGGTGTCGTCGACGTAGGGCCAGAGCCGTCCCTGATGAGGGACATCGTCGTAGGCCATCCAGCGGTAGAGCTTCGACCGCGCGCCCGTTGCCAGGTTCCGGCCGCGGAAGTACGGCGCGGAGTTGACCAGCGCCAGCGCCGGATCGAGCGCGATGAACGTGTTCAACTGATCGACCGCCCGTCCCGGCTGTTGCTCGACGTGGATGTGCGTCCCCGCGCAGTGGCGGACGTACTCGAAGTCCTCGCCGATGACCCGCTCCTGAACGCGGGTCCTGTCGCTGGGCCGATCCGCAATCTCGCCGTGGTTGATCGGCGTCGCGAGCGGGACCAGTCCCAGCCCGCGTTCGTCCGCTCGCTCGAGGACGGCCTCGAGCCGCTCGTACAGTTCCGCGCGCAACTCGGCGGTCGACTCACAGGGCGTCGTCTTGATCTCGAGCAACGGCTCGACGAACTCCCGTTCGGCACCCGGCGACGCCTCGACGAGATCACCCGGTTCGACGAGCCGGCCCCGGTCGTCGACGACCCAGTACTCGACCTCGATGCTCCGTCGTATCGGCGTGGATTCGTGTGCTGACACGGTTGGTAGTCGCGATCACGGCTCGAGCGGCCGAGCGACGCCGTCCTCGGCCACAGACCTATGCTAACACTCGATATGAGAACCTCTCTCGAACGATGGCAAGAACCTTTCGTGACGGGAAATATTCGCCGCACGGCTCGTCGGGTCGGCCGCTCGCGGTCCGAAGTCCCGACAGGCGTTTCCGCCGACCCAAAGGATTTACAGTTCCTAATTACATCTAATTACACGAGATGACCGAGAACTTCCCCGACTACGTCGACGTCGATTACGACGACGGCAACGGCGAAGACCCCGAGGACTACCAGCACATTCAGGACAAGATCGAGAAGGCCATCGAGGTCACCCGCGAGGGGCTCGAGTCCTACGAGAACCCGGCCGTGATGTGGACCGGCGGCAAGGACTCGACGCTGACACTGTATTTCATCAAGGAGGTCGCCGACCGCTTCGACCTCGAGGTACCGCCCGCGGTCTTCATCGACCACTACCAGCACTTCGACGGGATCCACGACTTCGTCGACCACTGGGCCGACGAGTGGGACCTCGAGGTCATTTACGCGCGCAACGAGGACGTCGGCGAGTACGTCGACGAACACGGCCTCGAACCCGGCGACGACATCGACATTTCGGAACTCTCCGACCACAACCAGCACCACGTCCGGGAGATCCTCGAGTACGAGGAAGACACCTTCCCGTTCCTGCTGGACACCTACGTCGGCAACCACCTGCTGAAGACGGTCGCGCTCAACGACGCCTTAGAGGAGTACGACATCGACGGCGTCATCTCCGGCGTCCGCTGGGACGAACAGGAGGCCCGCGCCGACGAGACGTTCTTCTCGCCGCGACACGACCCCGACATCTACCCGCCCCACGACCGCATCCAGCCCATCCTGCAGTTCGACGAGGCCGCCGTCTGGGACGCCTTCTGGAACTTCGTCGTGCCGGACACGGTCGAGGACTTCCCCGAGGAGGGCTACGTCCCCGAGGCCGACGACGACCTCCCCGAGGGCGTCGACCAGGAAGACATCCCGATCTCGCCGAAGTACTTCGCCGGCTTCCGCTCGCTGGGCAGCGAAGTCAGTACCGAGAAGTCCGACGAGGACCCCGCGTGGCTGCAGGACCTCGAGGGAACGACCGAACGCGCCGGCCGCGCCCAGGACAAGGAAGACCTGATGGAGCGCCTGCGCGACCTCGGCTACATGTAGGCCGTCGGCGCCGACGCTCGTTCGCCAGCTAACTACCCGTTTCTTCCGGTTGCAGCGTCTCGAGGAGTGCCGACGGTGACAACGTCGTGATCACCGGTCTTCAGGAGAGAACGCAGTCCGGGTCGAACCCGTTCGTTATCGACCCGTTGCGCGGTACTCGCCGTGTTTGACGCCGATGGCGAGCATGATCAGTCCGAAGGCGATCATCGACGGTGCGACCATCATCAGGACGGTCTCCGTCGCCATCATCGGCGCGGCGACGAGGCCACCGACGCCGATCACGATTATCGCGAGGAACGCGGCCGCCGTCGTCGTCTGGTTGAACTCCATGGGCGACCGTTAGGACAGGGGCCCCTAATGGTATCGGGAATCGGCAGTCCGTTCACGTCGGTTGATCGAAAGCGAGCGGCAGTTACTGCGACGGCCGAACGAGGTTCGCCAGCGCGACGACGATTCCGAAGAACCAGCCCAGCGGGAACGAAATCCCGAGCCACATCCCCGCGTAGGCCGCCCCCTCGAGCGTGAAGTTGCTCCGGAGGAACTCGTTGAGGCCGCCGACGACCAACACGTTGTCCAGTGCCCAGGCGGCGAACTCGTAGCTGGGGTCGAGGATGTACGGATGCAGCGATGGCGTGACCAGGGCGGCGACGACCGGCGGCAGGAACAACGCCGTCATCGCGAAGGGGTAGGCGAAGACGACTGTCGTCCCGCGGCCGCCGACCTTCGTCGCCGACGCGGCGAGCGCGGTCGCGACCGTCGCGACGCCGCTTGCCGCCGCGACCGCAAGCACCGCCTCGAGGGGGATGTCGACCTGTTCCATGTACGACATCGCCCCCCAGGCGATCGTCAGGAGGCCCCAGCCGAGCAGGGCGATGCCGGTGACGCCGACGATGCCCAGCCGGGTCCGTGTCGAGTCGAGTTTCGCCGCGTAGTAGCGGGTCGCGAGGCCGAGGACGGTAAGCGGGTAAAGGAGGAGCAAGCCGACGACCCCGAGCGCGCTCCAGCCGTGATAGGCCACCTTCTGCGGGAGGCTCTCGGGTTGCCACTTGCCCATGACGGAGTGGCCACGGCCACGTTGCCTGGGGAAGACGATCTCCATCCAGGCCCCGTGTAACCGCTGGACGTCGGCTCTGACCGCGCCGACGAACCCACCGCCGCCACCGCTTCGTGAGCGGGTAGACATACGCGAGCCAAAAAGCCGGCGTACCGTAAACTTTCCTTCTCTTTCTTTGCGAACGACAGGTCGATACCGGACGGAAAAACGCGACTCGCGACTGTGGCTCCGCTCAGTTCCAGGGTGCGAAGTCGGGGTCGACCTCGCGGCTCGTCTCGTCGATCGCGTCGATCGCGTCGATATCCTCCTGCTCGAGGTCGACCGTCAGCGAGGCCCAGTTATCGCCGATGTGGTCCTCGCCGGTCGCCTTCGGGATCGCCGTGACGCCTTTCTCGCGGGCCCAGGCGAGGCTGACCTGTGCTTCGGTGACGCCGTGTTTCTCGGCGATCTCCTGAATCTCCGGCTGGTCGAAGACCTGCCCGCGGGCCAGCGGCGAGTAACCGACGACCTCGACGTCGTCGTTCTCGCAGGCCGCTCGGATCTCCGCCTGGGGAAGCAGCGGGTGGAGTTCGACCTGATTCGCGAAGATCGGCGCGTCACAGACGTCGACGGCCTCCTCGAGGTCTTCGGGGCGGAAGTTGCTCACGCCGACGTTCTCGATCAGGCCCTCGTCGTACAGTTCCGAGAGCGCCGAGAGGGTTCCCTCGGGATCGTACTCGCCGGCCGGCCAGTGGACGTAGAGCAGATCGACGTAGTCGACGCCGAGTCGGTCGAGGCTCGCCCGGGCCGTCTCGAGGACGTCGTCGTGGTCGAGGTTCGAGATCCAGACCTTGGTCGCGAGGAAGATCTCCTCGCGATCGACGTCGGCGGCGGCGATCCCCTCGCCGACCGCCTCCTCGTTGTCGTAGGCCTGGGCGGTGTCGATGTGGCGATACCCCGTCTCGAGGGCCGTACGGACGCTCTCGGCACACTGCTCGGGATCGTCGTTCTGCCAGGTTCCCAGACCGAGCATCGGCATGCCGTTCGCTGTCGGACACGTTTCGGGTGCGACTGTCTCGGCGTCGTTCGTTCCCATGTGCAGGAAGTGGGCCAGCGAGCGAAAATGGGTTTGGGTTGCGGAGAGCGAGTCGGGTGTCCGCTGGTGATCGGAACGGGAACGCCGCGCGCCGGACCGAGCGATGCGTAGCGCTCAAGGCCGTTCCGGTCGGAGACTCCCTCGTGATACGGGACGTCGCTACCGCAGTACTCGCCGACCCGTTCGTCGCGATGAACGCGATCGGGTTGGTCGCGTTCGCGCTCGTCGGCGCGAGCAAGGCGATCCGCGAGGAGTACGATCTGTTCGGGATCGCGGTCGTCGGCCTCGCCACGGCCTTCGCCGGCGGCGCGACGCGCGATCTCCTCGTCAACCGCGTCCCGCTCGCGCTGAGCGATCCCACGGAGATCGGCCTCGGACTCCTCGGCATCGCCCTGGCGATCGGACTCAGCATCGCCCTCGAGTCGCCGGACGATCATCCGGTCACGCTCGTCTCGGACGCCGTCGGCCTCGCCGCGTTCACCACGGCCGGGGCCATCGTGGCGTCCGGGGCCGGCGTCTCGAGTTTCGGTGTCGTCGTCATCGCGACGATCAACGCCGTCGGCGGCGGCGCGATCGCCGACGTCCTGCTGGACCGGCCGCCGTTCATCCTGTTCGAGGACTTCTACGCGAGCTGTGCCGTGCTAGGCGGGACGACCTACTGGATCGTGGCGATCGTCGGCGCGTCGGGAACCACCGCCGCGGCCGCCTGCGCCGCGATCACGGTCGGCACGCGGCTGGCCGCGGTCACGTACGGCTGGGCGCTGCCGACGGCACAGCGGTTCGAGTCGATCTGAGGGCGTCGGATCTGACCGGTGAGACTATTCGTAGAGCCCGTCCCATGGCCGCTCGCGCTCGAGGGCCGCACTCGCCGCGAGGACGTCGTCGTCGGCAAAGCGGCGACCGACCAGTTGCAGGCCGACGGGACCGCCGCGCTCGGTCAGCCCGGCGGGGGCCGAGGCGACGGGGTGGCCGGTCCAGTTGAACGGCCAGGTCATGGGCCACTCCCAAGCTTCGGCCTCGAGATCGGCGTGGAGGGAGACGTCGGCCTGCGACAGCGTCGGGGCCACGAGCAGGTCGTAGTCGGCCAGTACATCCTGAACGGCGTCGTACACGCCAGTGCGGACGATCCCCGACCGGGCGACGTCCGCGGGCCCGTGATCGTCGGCGACGTGGAGCATCGCAAGCAGGCTGTCCGAGACCTCGTCGGATCGTGCCCGAAAGTCGACGCCGTGGGCCTCCTCCATGACCGTGGCACTCTCGAGGACGGAGGTCGTATACGCCGGCATCGCGGCCTCGCTCAGTTCGGCCATCGAGTAGCCGTGATCGACGCCGATCTCGTCGACGGTCGCGCCCGCGTCCGCGAAGGCGCTGACTGCCTCGTCGACGACCGTCTGGACCTCGTCGGCGACGGGAAAGACGTCCAGATCGGGGCTGTAGGCGATCCGGAAGTCGTCGATCGGGCGCTCGACGGCCCCCCGATAGTCGATCTCGACGGGGACGCTGTTGGGATCATCGGGGTGGGGATCGGCCATGATCGACAGCAACAGGGCGGCGTCGGCGACGGTCCGGGTCATCGGCCCCTTCGTCGTGTGCTGGAGTTCGCGCCCGAACGCGCTCGGCCGGCCGTCGTCGGGTACCAGCCCGAACGTCGGTTTGAACCCGTAGACGCCGCAGGCCGCCGCGGGAATGCGAAGCGACCCGCCCGCGTCGCTGCCCGTCGCGATCGGGGCCATCCCGGCCGCCAGTGCCGCCGCTGAGCCGCCCGAAGAGCCGCCGGCGTTCAGGTCGGGATCGATCGGCGACGCGGTCGCCCCGATCAGTTCGTTGTCGGTCGTCCCCTTGTGGCCTAACTCCGGCGTGTTCGTCTTTCCGATCACGATCGCGCCGGCGTCCTCGAGCCGCTGGACGATCGCCGAGGTCCGGTCGGCGACGTGGTCGGCGAACAGCGCCGAGCCGTACGTGTGTCGGACGCCGGCCTTCAGCGCGCCTAAGTCCTTCAGCGCGAGCGGGACCCCGTGGAGCGGACCCACGTCCGCGCCGTCCTCGAGCGCGGCGTCGGCCTTCGCCGCCGCATCGCGGGCCTCCTCTGCACAGACCGTGACGAAGGCGTTGATCTCGTCGTCGCGCTCGCCGATCCGCTCGAGGTGGGCCTCGACCGCCTCGGTCGCCGTGACGTCGCCGTTCCGAATGCGAGCCGCGAGAGCCGTCGCGGAGAGTCGCGTGAGTTCCGTTTCGGATGACATACCGGGTGAACGACACCGTCCGTGATATATGTTAGCTCGGATTTCGACGACATGGATCGTCAAGAAACGATCGGCGGGGCACAGCTACTCCTCGAGCCCCGCGGCGTACGCGAAGTCGGCGTCGGTGGCGACCGGGGCCTCCCCGTCGATTTCGATTTGCCAGCCCTCGAGAACCGCGGGGTCTGCGAGGGCGTTGGTCAGCGTCGTCCGGACGGCGAGGAGGTCGACGCCGTAGTAGTCGTTGGGTACACCCCGGAGGTACTGCAGCGCGGTCTCGAACAGGCTCCGCATTCCGTCGTCGTTCCCGAAATCGAAGTGCTTGTAGGCTCCGGCTGCGACCTGCACGAGTCCGTGACAGAAGGCGCTCTCGGTGGAACCCCGCCCGTAATTGTACCATTCCGCTTCGAAGCAGTCGTGTGACTCGTGGTACGCGCCCGCGTTGTAGCACGCGACGCCGTGGACCGTCGCCCGGCGGAGCGTCGCGTGGTCCCAGCGACCGGCCTCGGGATCCCATCCGGTCGGGGTTCCGGCGGGCGGCTCGACCGTCGGGTCCCGGGTGTGGTCGTCCATACCCGACCGAACGGTCGAGCGCCGGAAACCTCCGTCGGTCACTTCAGACGGCGAGTGTGTAAGCACCGCCTTTATTCGGATGTGATCCCTTACGTCGCGGTATGGAGCATCCGTACGGCCGCTGCCAGCACTGCGGGGAACGCCTCTACGCCCACATCGAGGGCGACTACCAGTGTGTGAACTGCGACCGGCGCTACACCGAGGCCGACCTCGAGACGCGGGCCGTCTGAGTCAGGCGCCACTCATGGCCCGCCGCCATCCCCGACGGTGACGGGACGGAACGGATCCGTTTTCGGGCCACCGCCGATCCGAATCGGACGATTTAACCTCCGGGCGGCCCCAGGGGGAGACGCGTGCGAGGGTAGCCAAGCGGTCAACGGCGGCGGACTCAAGATCCGCTCTCGTAGGAGTTCGTGGGTTCGATCCCCTCCCCTCGCACTCACCATAGTGCGCGGCAAGACGGAGCGTCTTGCCCTCGCAAACTTCTGCCGACCGACGAACCGGACAGCAAACGCTGTGTCCGCTCGAGTAACGCGAACGCTACGATGGAACGTGGTTCCAATCTGTGGATATCACGACCACTTTTCCGGCCCGGCCACCGAGAACGGACATGAGCGAAGCCACGTCCCGCCGCGAGGCCGTCGCGGTTCGTGCGGCCGCGGCGGGAGCCGCCGTCGCGGCCGACTCGTTCCGGACCGATCTCGAGATCGAGTCGAAAGACCGGGAAACCGACGTCGTCACGCAAGTCGATCGCGACGCCCAAGAGCGAGTCATCGAGACGATTCGGGAGACGTTCCCGGACGATCCCGTCGTCGGCGAGGAGGAGGACGCGTTGAAGCGGGTTCCCGAATCGGGGCCGGCCTGGATCGTCGATCCCATCGACGGAACGAACAACTACGTCGACGGGTCCCGGGCGTTCGGCACCGCCGTCGCGGCCGTGATCGACGGCGAGCCGGTCGCCGCCGCGTTCGACTGCCCCGCGCTCGGGGACGTCTACCGGTTCGGCCCCGACGGCATCTCCCGCAACGACGAGCCGCTGTCAGTCAGTGACTGCGACGATCCCGCGGCCGCCACCGTCTGCCCGACGTTCTGGTGGGGCCGCGACCGGCGCGACGAGTACGCCGCCGCGACCCGGGCGATCGTCCGGCGGTTCGACGACATGCGTCGGTACGGCTGCGCCCAGCTCGAGCTGGCGATGGTCGCCTCGGGCGCGCTCGAGGGGACGCTGACCAACGTGCGGGCCAACCCCTGGGACACCGTCGCCGGCGTCGGCATGGTCCGCGAGGCCGGCGGCGTCGTCACCGACCTCTCGGGGGATCGCTGGCGACACGACAGCGAGGGACTGGTCGCCTCGAACGGCGAGATCCACGATGCCGTCCTCGCGGCAGCCCAGGAGATCGACGGCTGAGACGGTCCATCTGACGGCGCTCGTCAGCGGGCAATCGTGAGTGTCAGGCGGGCTGAAATCGGAAACGGTAAGCGCCCCCCACTACGGGATTCCGGTATGGACGATTTCATCGACCGGTTCGGGGCCGAGCGCGTCTGGGCCGCGACCGTCGCCACGCTCGTGGCCGTCGTCGCCCTCGGGGCGGTGATCTTCCCCCAGCGGGTGTACGTCGAGTTCATCTGGCAGTACTTCTGGGGGCCCGTCGTCGCCGACGCACACAGCTGGAACTGCGTCGCCTGGGCCGGCGGCGAACAGGTTCCCTGCACCGAAGCGGCCACCGACGCCGGCCCGACGGCCGAGCCCGGCTACACGTTCGTCTCCTACGCCGGCTACATCCCCACGCTGGTCCTGTTGCTGATCGGGATCATCTTCCTCGTGCGCCGGCTCGAGATCGAGCGGTATCGTGCGGGCTTTTTCGCCCTGTTCCCGTTCATGCTCTTTGGCGGCGCCCTGCGTGTCGTCGAGGACGCCAACGCCGCCGCCTACGAGTACACCGGCGAGATGGCCATTCAGCTCCCGTGGTCGGGATTCATCATCAGCCCGCTGATCTACTTCACCGTCTTCTTCATCGCGCTCTTTGCTGTCGTGACCTCGATCTGGCTCGAGCGCAACGACTACGTCTCGGGCTACGAGTATCCGCTGGCCGGGATCGGGACTGCTGTACTGACGATTACGATCGCGTATCTGGCTTACACGGCAGCGACGGAGCCGTTTTCGGAGTTCTATCCGCTGATCCCGCTGGTCGTCCTCGTCGGGGCGACCGTCGCGACGGCGATCACCTGGTTCGGCCTCGAGCGATACGCGCCGGAACTGAACCGCGGGACCCGATACATGGGGATCGTGGTCATCTGGGCCCACGCGGTCGACGGGGTCGCGAACGTGATCGGCCTCGACTGGGCGACGACGCTCGGGCTCCCGGCCAACCTCGTCCCGAAACACCCGATCAACCGTGCCATCGCCAACACGACTGCGGACGTGTTGCCCGCCGATGTGGTGTCGGCGACCGGCTCCGCGTGGCCGTTCCTGCTGGTGAAACTCGCCGCCGCCGTCTTCGTCATCTGGATCTTCGACGAGACGGTCTTCGAGGACAGCCCGCGCTATGCCGTCTTGCTCATGATCACCGTCGTCGCCGTCGGCCTCGGCCCCGGGACCCGCGACATGCTTCGCGCGACGTTCGGCGTCTGACGGTCCGCTGATTGTCGTTCGAATCCGAGAGTGTGACCTCGAGCCCGTCGCCATAGCCGCGGCGATCGACGCGACCGCGAACGGGGGCTTTAATCGCCCGCGCCCGGAACGACTCGCCATGAGTGATACGGACGGGTGGTTCGCGGCCGGGGACCGCGACGATCCCGACGCGACGGCGGCCGCGGTCCGCGAGGGAAGCGCCGACGAGCCCCGCGACTGGCCGCGTCTCGCGGTCGAAGACGGGTTCGCGGACGACACCGACGAGTACTACGACGCCCTCCGCGAGGTGACGACCGAGGCCACCCGGGCTGCGGTGACCGAGCGCGAGCGGGCCGACGACCGCCAGCTCGTTCACGCGGTGCGGGCGATGGACGACTGCGAGCGAACAGCCAACGAACTCGCCGAGCGGCTGGCCGAGTGGGCCGGGACGATCGACCCCGACGCCGGGACCGGCGTCGAGTACGCGCGGGAGGTGGCCAGCAGCGAGGCCGGCGACGACCTCGGTGAGCCAGCCGTGCGCTCGCTGGCCGAACGGGTGGCTGGACTGGCCGACGAGGCCGATGACCTCCGTGAATTCGTCCAACGGCGGACGCCGGCCGTCGCGCCAAACCTTGCGGCGCTGGCCGACCCCGTGCTGGCGGCCCGGCTGATCTCGCTGGCCGGCGGCCTCGAGGAACTCGCGAAGAAACCCAGCGGCACGGTGCAGGTATTGGGCGCGGAGGACGCGTTATTCGCCCACCTGCGGGGCCACGCGCCCTCGCCCAAACACGGGATCATCTACACCCACGACGCGGTGCGGGGCACCCACCCCGACGAGCGCGGTTCCGCGGCGCGCGCGGTGGCGGGGAAACTCGCGATCGCCGCCCGCGTCGATCACTACTCCGGCGAGTCGAAACCGGAACTCGAGGCCGAACTCGCCGAGCGGATCGAGACGATTCAGGCCCGAAACGCGGACGACGGGGACGCCGCGACCGACGGGGGTGCCGGCGATGAGTGAGGCCCTGCCGACGGGGGTCGAGCGCCGCGCCTTCGACGGGACCGAGCGGCTCGCGACCCGCGGGGAACCGGTCTACGGCGAGCCCACGGACGGCGAGTGGCGCGCGTGGAACCCAAACCGATCCAAGCTCGGCGCGATGCTCGAGCTGGGCATGGACACCGGCCTCGCGGGCGGCGAAACGGTCCTCTATCTGGGGGCCGCCAGCGGGACGACCGTGAGCCACGTGGCCGACTTCGCCGGCCCGACCTACGCCGTCGAGTTCGCCGCGCGGCCGGCCCGGGACCTGCTCGAGGCCGCGGAGTCGCGCGACCGACTCTTTCCGCTGCTGAAAGACGCGCGGAAGCCCGAGACCTACGCCCACGTCGTGGAGTCGGACGTCGACGTCATCGCCCAGGACGTGGCGACGCGCGGACAGGCGCGGGTCGCGCTCGAGAACCGGCGGTTCTTGGCCGACGACGGGCGGCTGCTTCTGGCCGTGAAGGCTCGGAGTGAGGACGTGACTCGAGAGCCCGAGGCGGTGTTCGAGGACGTTCGAACGGAGTTGGAGGATGGGTACGAGATCGTGGAGGCGGAACGGCTCGAGCGCTATCATACGGATCACCTCGGGATCGTCGCGCGGCCGCTGTGAGGGAGGAGACGCGATGTTGCGGAGGGAACGAGACGCTGGTTGCCCGTCTTACTCGAGGTGATTCCGGTCGAGGGGGTGTTTCGGAGCCGGATCGTCACCACGTTTTTATCAGACCGTCTCCGATCCGCTATTATGGACTCCGAAACCCTAGTGTATTTCATGTCTCTCGGATTGATATTCCTCGCGATTTGTGCAGCGGTGGTCGTGGCGGTGGCGTACGGGGCGGTGGACGTTGTCGTCGACTACTACGGTTGGTTGGTGCCCGGTTTCTAATTCTCGGGGTGGTGGACCGGCGGTCTTGGGCCGACCTCCTGCGGTTTCACGCGAATCGGTCCCAGTTTTCGAATCCGCACGCGAGTCACGACGTATCGTGTGTATAACCCGTCCCCGGACTCCCGGTCGTCCAGCAGGCCGAACGGTTCCCAACCTTTCTTTCCCCGCCCGAGGGACGAACGCAGCCGGTACACTCATGTCCGTTCGTGTGGCGTGTTAACGCAGCCGTTCGTGGGAGCGGCTCCAACCAGTCACTGAGTTACCGAGTCCCACCCGGGCCACCCCGGCCCTGTTGTCGTCGCTCTCTCCCGACGAGACGGATCCGGAGAGCCACGGCCCGCTGACGGCATACTAACTACTATAAGGTCGGTCGTGGTACGCGGTCGTGGTATGTCAGAACACCCCACTATCGGCGACACGCTCGAGGGGACGGTCGACCGCCACCCGGACCGGGACGCGATCGTCTATCCGCGCAAGGACCAGCGCTGGACCTACGCCGAGTTCGACGAGCGGGTAAACCGGCTGGCCAACGCCCTGCTCGAGGCCGGCATCGAGAAGGGCGATCGGGTCGCGACGGTGCTGTACAACGGCTCCGAGATGGCCCTGACGGTCTACGCCTGCGCGAAGATCGGCGCGGTCTTCACCCCGCTGAACTTCCGGCTGCCGTCGGGGGAGATCGAGTACATCGTCAACGACGCCGAAGCCGAGCTGGTACTGTTCGAAGCCGATACCCGAGCGGCCGTCGAGGGCGCGAAACCCGATCTCGCGACCGTCTCGGAGTACGTGTTCATCGACGACGACCGCGAGGCGGCCCCCGACTACGCCCGCGGGTTCTACGACCTGCTCGAGTCGGGCGCTCCGGAGAAGCCCGACGTCCGCGTCGCCGAAGACGACGTCTACGCCTTCATCTATACGTCGGGGACGACGGGCCGGCCGAAGGGCGTCGTCCACGAACACCGCAGCATGGTCGAACACAACCTCCTGTGTATCGCGGAGGGGAAGATGACCCGCAACGACGTGGGACTGTCGGTGATGCCGCTGTATCACTGCGCCGAACTCCACTGTAACCTCTTCCCGCGGATCCACCGCGGCGCGACCAGCGTCATCCACCACGAGTTCGATCCGGAGGCGACCCTCGAGGCGGTCGAGGAACACGGCGTCACGCTCCTCTTTGCGGCCCCGACGGCCTGGAACGCGCTGTCGATGACCGCCGCCGAAGCGGACGTCGACGTCTCCTCGCTCCGACTCGGCCTCTACGGCGCGGCCCCGATGCCCGAGCAGGTCCTCGCGAACTGCCGGGAGTACCTCTGTGACGACTACCTCCAAGCGTACGGGATGACCGAGATCGGCCCCGCCGGCGTCTTCCAGCCGCCGGAGGACCAGCTTTCGAAACAGGGGTCGGCCGGCCTGCCGGCGCTCAACCACCGGCTGCGGATCGTCGAACCCGACGCCGATCCGGACGCCGAAGTCGAGCCGGGCGAGATCGGCGAGGTCCTGATCGCCAGTCCCTGTACGATGCGCGAGTACTGGAACCGACCGGAGGCGACTGCGGAGTCGCTGCGCGAGGCCGACGGCACGACGTGGTACTACACAGGCGATCTGGGCTATCGCGACGACGACGGCTACCTCTACGTCGTCGACCGCAAGGACGACATGATCGTCTCCGGCGGCGAGAACGTCTATCCGGCCGAGGTCGAGGACGCGCTCTTTGCCCACGACGCCGTCGAGGAGGCGGCCATCGTCGGCGAACCCGACGACGAGTGGGGCGAGCGGGTCGCCGCCTACGTCGTCGCCGACGGCGTCGAAGCGGCCGACCTCGACGCGTTCGTTCGCGAGAGCGACCAGCTGGCCGACTTCAAGCGCCCCCGGACCTACTACTTCGTCGACGAACTCCCCAAGAACCCCAGCGGGAAGGTCCAGAAGTTCAAGCTCCGCGAGGACGAGGCGGACCTCGAGCCCGAACCCGAGACCGTCACGTCCTGATCGCACGAGCGGGACGGCCGGCCGACGTTCCGGCCGAACGCTCCGACTCCAAACCGTATTTACTGTCGGCGTCGAAAAGGCGATACGATGGAACGCGGGTCCCGAGAGTCGTTTACGCGCATGGGTACGTTGGGGATCGAGGAGGAGTGTTTCGTCGTCGACGAGGACGGTCGCCCCACCAGCGGGACCGACGACCTCGTCTACGAACACGACCCGCCCGAGATCCTCGAGGGCCGACTCGATCACGAACTGTTCAAGTTCGTCATCGAGACCCAGACGCCGCTGATCGAGGACCCCGACGACGCCCGCGACTCGCTGCTTGCGATCCGGCAGGCGTTAGTCGACCACGCCGAGGCTCACGGCTACCGGATCGCCGCTGCCGGCCTCCACCCGCTGGCGAAGTGGCAGGAACTCGAACACGCCGAGAAACCCCGCTATCGGGCACAGCTCGACCGGATCCAGTATCCCCAGCACCGGAACACGACGGCGGGGGTCCACGTCCACGTCGGCGTCGACGACGCCGACAAGGCGGTCTGGATCGCGAACGAACTGCGGTGGTACGTGCCGATCATGCTCGCGCTGTCCGCGAACTCGCCGTACTGGAACGGGTTCGACACCGGGCTCCAGTCCGCCCGCGCGAAGATCTTCGAGGCGCTTCCCAACACCGGCATGCCGACCCACTTCGAGGACTTCGAGGCCTTCGACCGGTTCGAGCGCCGGATGCTCGAGACCGATTCGATCAACGATCGGGGCGAACTCTGGTACGACGTGCGACCCCACACCGCCCACGGCACCGTCGAGTTGCGGACGCCGGACGGTCAGGCCGACCCCGAGGTCGTGCTGGCGTTCGTCGAGTACGCCTACGCACTCGTCTGTGCCCTGGCCGAGGAGTACGAGGACGGCGCGACCGGTCACGACCACCGGCGGGAACTGCTCGACGAGAACAAGTGGCGCGCGATCCGGTACGGACAGGACGCTGCCTTCATCGACCGCGACCTCGAGGGGACCGTCGAACTGGGCGAACTCGTCGACCGGGAGTGTGAACGACTCGGAATCGACGGGATCAAACGGGTCTACGAGCGCGAGAGCGGCGCTGACCGCCAGCGCCGGCTGCTCGAGGACGAGGGGCCGGACGCGCTGTGTAACTCGCTGTTTCTGCAGACCGAGTGACGACCCCCACAAAGGTTTAACTCCGCGGGAAGCCTCCACCTGTACGAGAAAACACATGAGTTTCGACGACACTGACGAGGGTCCGGTCGACGGCGAGGGAAACGAACCGCTCGAGGACCACGACGTCGTCGAGCCGGGTGGAGAGCGCCGCAATCCGACGGTCGAGGAACTCGACCAGCGGCTGATCGACCTGCTCTCGTGGATCCTCGACACGGAGACCCGCGCGAAGATCTACGTGTTCCTGCTCGCGAACCCGGGGAGTACGTCCGAGGAGGTCGCGAAGGGGACCGGTCTCTATCCCAGCACCGTCCGCGAGGCGCTGGCGGAACTCCACGAGGAAGAACGGGTCACGCGGGAGAAACGGGAGAACGAGGGGGCCGGCAACAACCCCTACGAGTACACTGCGATCCAGCCCAGCGAACTCGTCGGCGGCGTCGTCGACCAGGTCCAGGCGGAACTGAACACGATCTTCACGCTCGATCGTATCGTCGATCGGGAAGTCGACCGCGGGACGCCGCCCGATCTCGAGGACGAGACCGAACCGGTGACGATCACGATCGACGACGCGGCACCGACCCGCGAGTCCGACGAGTCGGACGACGCCGACGTCATCGAGTTCGAGGATGAGACGGACACGGAACCCATCGGGACGGACGCCGACGACCCGGCGGACGGCGACGAGTAGCCGGGATCCGACTTACGCCTCGCGGACGAGCGGGACCGGCCGCTCGAGTTCGAGATCCCGATCGACCGCCGTCGCGGTCATGGTCGGCCAGCGATCCGTCGCCGTCAGGACGTCGATCCCGTCGTCGGTGACGAGCGCCGTATCCTCGCTTTTCGCGCCCTGTACTGTGGGGTTCCACGCGTAAGCCATCGGCGCTTCGACGGGCGCATCGTGGCCGGGCGTGGCGATCCACTCCCGACCGGCGAAGCCGGCGGCCCCGCCCTGGTGGTGATGTCGCCACTCGCCCTCGTAGCCGACCGCGTCGTACGCGTCCTGTATGGCCGCGAACACGGCACCTGCGGTACCGCCGGTGGTTCCGCTGCCGTCGGTCTCACCATCGATGGCCGCCGCCTGCGTCGCCGCCAGCGCCGTCGTCTCCACGCGAGCGGCCGCTCTGTGGCGCTCCTCGAGCCAGGCCGGTGGATCGAACGCGACGGTTCGGGTACAACTCGCGTGGAGACCGCCCCGTTCGGCGGTCACGGAGACGAGGACGTAGTCGCCGAGTTCGGCCTCGGTCGGGGTGTAGTGGCGGTAGCGCTGGACGCGTTCGGCACCGCCGACGAGGACCACCGGCGTCTCGATGTTCCGGGCCGACAGCGCGACTCGCAGCGCCGAGGCGACCTCGTGTTCCGTATCGCTGCGCTGGAGCTCCCGGCAGACCGACTCGACGGCGGCCGCCGTCTCCTCGCCGAGGTCGCGGTAGCGCTCCCGGTCGCGCTCGGTCAGGGGCTGGCGCAGCGCGGTCGGGTCGACGCGCTCGAGGCCGGGGACCTCGATATCGGCGGCGGCCCGTTCGTCCGGTCCGACGCGATCGGCGATCGCCGCGGCCAGCGACGACGCGTGCCAGGGGAACTCGACGACCGACACCGCGTCGGCATCGAGGTCGGGGAGTTCCTCGGCGACGATGCGATCGGCCTCGATGTTGTTCGCCACGAGCGTAATCTCGGTGCCGTCGTACCCGACGGCGGCGACGCCGGCGTCGCCCTCGCGGTCGACGACGTTGTTCCCGCCGGTGAGCCATGCGAATGCGTTCGGCCGAGCGAACCAGACCGAATCGAGTCCGGTGGACTCGAGGTGGGCCTCGAGCCGGTCGTGTTTGTCCATATCGGGTGCTTGCGAGGCCGCGTCTTGAATGCGGCGAACGCCGGTCTGCGGGGACCCGTGAGGGAGCCGCAAGAACGGTATCCCGCCCCGATTCCCAGCGAATCGGACGACTCGGTCAACCTAAGTAGGGGCCGTCCTAACGGCCGCTAGAGACCGTGTCGTACGATAATCACACGCCCGACTCGAGGTTTCGATCGTTGATCGATCGGTTCGGCTTCCCGCACCTGCTGACGGTAACGCTCGCGCTGGTCGCGACGACGATCCTGCTGGGGATCGCCGCGAAGGCGACGGGCTCCGGGCTGGCCTGCGAGGCCAACTGGCCGCAGTGTGACGCCGGACCGTTTAACCTGTTCCCAGCGAACCTCCCGAGTTTCTACGAGTGGTTCCACCGCTTCGTCTCGATGTTCGCCGGCTTCGCCATCATCGGCTCCGCGATCGCCGCCTGGCGATTGCCCGATATCGACCGAAACGTCGCCGGACTGGTCGTCCTCGGGATGGTCCTGACGCCGGTGCAGGTCGCACTCGGTCGCGAGACCGTCACGACCTACACGATGGACATCCTCTCCTTGCACTTCTGGACGGCCGTCACCATCTTCACCCTGTTTCTGGTCGCGACCGTCCTCGTGTGGGCACACCGACTGACCAGCCGCCACGTCGTCGCCGCGCTCGTACTGGGGCTCGTCGCCCTACCCGTCCACGTCACGCTCAGCCCCGTCGTCGGCTCGGAACTCTCGAGTTACTCGCCGACGATGCAGATGGCCCAGTACGGCGTGACGCTCGTCCTGCTGGGTGCGGCGATCGTCGCCGCGATGGTCGGTCGTCGCCGCCTGACGGGTCGCGCCGTCGTCCCGCTGCTCGCGGCACCGCCGATCGTGATCGCCGTCCTCTTCTTCGGCCGGCAGGCGATCAACCCCGCGCTCGAGGTGCCGTACCTCGTCGCGGTGGCCGTCTCGCTGGGCACCTTCCTCGCCGGACTGGCGCTTACCCGCGCCGCGGATACGTCCGGGGACGACGCCGGCGCGCTCTCGCCCTGACCGGTAGGAACGGACGCCGTCGCCCTTTTCCCGTTCGATCAGCCCACGACCACGACGATTGCGGCCCCCGTGAGAATCGAGCCGAGGCCCAGTCCGAACAGTCCGTAGTTCGCGACCGGGTTCGCCGCGGTCGTCACCTCGAGGGAGTACCGTCGCCGCGAGAGGGGCCAGAACGGGCGGACGCCCATCGGCGTCAGCGCGTCGACGAACAGATGGGAGCCGACCGAGACGAAACCGACGAGGAAGGCGAAGGTCACGAAGCCGACGTCGGCAAAGGCCGAGGGCGCGTCGACGAGGACGCCGGTGATCGTCGCGAGGCCGATGCCGACCAACAGCGCGAACGGGATCGTATGGGTCGGTCCGCGGTGGTCGATCAGCGGGAGCCGGTGATCGTAGTCCGGCAGCGTCGAGAGCGCGACACAGACGAGGCCGCCGACGATCGCGACCTCGCCGTAGCCGCCCACGGCGATGATGGTGCCAAGCGGTGCGTACGCCGTGAGCGCACCGCCGTAGTGGCCCACCTGATACATGTGCGACATGATCGGCCAACGGGGCATAAAGCCACCGCCATCCGCCCGCGAACGGCGGACAGGGCGATACCGGCCAGGAGAGTACCCAGTAGCGAACGGGACCGGTGGCGGGCGGCCCCGTTCGCCGCGACCGACGCGGTTTTGATCGCGAACCGCCTCCGAACGGCTGTGCGAAACGTTACGGACAGGACGAGCAACCCGTTCGGACTGCGTGCGCCGGTCGACCGCTCCGATCCCGAGGACCGGGCCGCCGTCTTCGGCTACGGCGACGCCAACGCCGACTTCCACGTGATCGGCGACTACCCCGGCGTCCATGGCGGCGAAACGACCGGGGTCCCGTTCACCGAAACTGCGGCCGGACTTGCCGTCCAAGACGTCGCTCGCGCAGTCGGCTTCGCGAGCGGCCCGTCGGACGACCCCGTCCTCGAGAACTGTTTCTGGAGCTACGTCTACCTCTGTAGCCTGCCCGCGGACGAAGCGCCGACCGACGACGACTACGCCGACCTCGAGCGGTTTTTCGACGCCGAACTCCGCGCGATCAACGCACATATCCTCCTGCCGGTCGGTGCCCGTGCGACCGACCGGGTCCTCCGGGAGTACACGACCCAACGCCGTCGGTACGACGACCCTCTCGAGATGGGCGCGCTCCACGCGAGCGAGATCCGCGGACGAGGGGTGCTGGTCGTTCCGATCAGGGAGCCAAGCGAGTGGGCCGACGGCGACCGCGAGGCGATCGTCGCACGGCTCGAGGCCCTGCTCGCGAGCGATTACCGGCAGACGAAAGGAGTCGCGACGACGGTGGGCTAATCGGTCTTCGGGGCGAAAACGAGCAGTGCCGTACTCGCCTCGCGCGCGTACGGAGAAATGTCCTGATCACCGTCGAACCGAGCGATATCGCCCGGCTCGAGGTCGTAGACCTCGTCACCGAGGGAGAGTTCCACGGCTCCCTCGAGCAGGTGGAGGACGACGTTCGACTCCGGATGGCGGTGTTCGGGAACACGCTGATCCTCGGTCAACTCGAGACGGACGGTTCGTGGCGTCTGTCCGTCGAAGACTTCTGCGTGGGGCGCATCGTCGAGGCGCTCGAGCGACGTGACTTCGGGCATATACGAATCGAAACGGGTCGTGGACTTATACCTCCGGACGAATCGGTTCGACCCGACCGACGACGCGGCCGGCGCGCTGTCGGTGGTGGAGCCGATCGTCAGTCGAACCCATGACGCCCCAAGACATTTTATTTGAACTGAATCCTTGTTTCCTGCGAAAAGTTAAATTGAATGCGTAATTATGGGGTTTCGTATGGAGGTCATCAATCCGGCCACCGGCGAGCGAGAGCGGACGATCGAGGAGCAGACCGAATCCGACGTCGACGACGCCCTCGAGCGGGCGACGGCGGCCTACGAGGAGTGGCGTGACCGACCGATCCGCGAGCGTGAGGAACTGCTCGCGGCCGCAGGGGACGTGCTTCGCGAGAACAAGCGCGAGTACGCCGAGACGATGACCCGGGAGATGGGGAAGCCGATCTCGCAGGCGGTCGCCGAGGTCGAGAAGTGTGCCTGGGTCTGTGACCACTACGCCGAACACGGCAGCGCCTACCTCTCGGCGGACGGCCACCCGAGCCCGCCGGGCTCGTCGGTCGAGACGGTCTACGATCCGCTCGGTCCGATCCTGGCGGTGATGCCGTGGAACTTCCCGTTCTGGCAGGTGTTCCGATTCGCGGCACCCCATCTCACGTCGGGGAACGTCGGGCTGCTCAAGCACGCTTCGAACGTCCCCGGCTGCGCGCAAGCGATCGCAGACGTGTTCCGAAAGGCGGGCTACCCCGAGGACGTCTTCCAGACGCTGCTGATTTCCTCGGATCTTGTCGACGACGTCATCGAGGACGACCGCGTCAAAGCCGCGACCGTCACCGGCAGCGGTCCGGCCGGTCGCGCCGTGGCTTCGACGGCGGGCGACCAGCTCAAAACGTCCGTCCTCGAGCTGGGCGGGAGCGACCCGTTCGTCGTTCTCGACGACGCCGATATCGAGGCCGCGGCCGAGACCGGGGCGTGGGCGCGCAACCAGAACGGCGGTCAGTCCTGCATCGCCGGCAAGCGATTCCTCGTCCACACCGACGTCTACGACGAGTTCCTCGAGGCCTTCGTCGACGAGGTCGAGTCGCTGACCGTCGGCGATCCGACGGACGAGGAGACGGATATCGGCCCGCAGGCCCGGGCGGACCTCATGGACGAACTCCACGAACAGGTGGCAGCGAGCGTCGCGGCCGGTGCGGAGCTACTCACCGGTGGCGAACCGCTGGACCGCGAGGGCGCGTTCTATCCGCCGACCATCCTCGCGGACGTTCCGGAGGGCTGTCCGGCCGACAGCGAGGAGACGTTCGGGCCGGTCGCCGCGGTCTACGAGATCGACGACGAGGACGCCCTCGTCGCCAAAGCCAACGACACCGAGTTCGGCCTCGGGGCGACCATCTGGACGGAAGACCGCGAGCGCGGCCGACGGCTCGCCCGCGAGATCGACGCGGGCTGTGTCTACGTCAACCAACTCGTCAAATCCGATCCGCGGGTGCCCTTCGGCGGCGTCGGGGAGTCAGGCTACGGCCGCGAACTCGCGCGCGACGGCATGCTCGAGTTCGTCAATCGGAAGACGGTCTGGGTCGAGTGAGCAGCTGAGACACCCCGTTCGGACCGGCTCACCGGTCCTGTTCGGTTTTCGTACTCTACCGTCGGTCAACATATACGTGGTTCGAGCCAAAATATTCGAACGGAGCCATGACGCCGAGCGTCTCCCGCAGGCGGCTTCTCACGGCAACGTGTGGTGCAGTCGTCGCAGGAACCGCCGGCTGTCTCGCCCGATCGGCGGATTCGGAGCCGCCGGATCCGACCGAATCGATGGCCGCGACCGCAGCCGACAACGCGTACGGGACCGTCTACGAGGACGCGATCGACTCGGTTGTCGAGATCCGGACTCCGAAGGGGAGCGGGACCGGGTTCGCGTTCGACGAGAGCCACGTCGTCACGAACGCCCACGTGGTCGGAACCGCGAGTGTCGTCGAGGTCCGATTCGCCGACGGACAGTGGCGGTCCGGGTCGGTCGCGGGCGCGGACGCCCACAGCGATCTGGCCGCCGTCGCGGTCGAGGACCCGCCGTCGTCGGCGACGCCGCTTCCCTTCGTCGACGACCCGCCGGCCGTCGGTCGGGAGGTCGTCGCGATCGGCAACCCATTCGATCTCGAGGGAACGATCACGACGGGGATCGTCAGCGGCGTCGACCGGTCGATCCCGGCACCGACCGGCTACAGCATCCCCGATGCGATCCAGACCGACGCCGCGGTCAACCCGGGCAACAGCGGCGGCCCGCTGCTGACGCTTGAGGGCGCGGTCGCCGCGGTCATCAACTCCGGCGGCGGGGACAACGTCGGCTTCGGCATCTCCGCGGCACTGACCGAACGCGTCGTCCCCGACCTCGTCGAAGAAGGGGCGTACGACCACTCGTTTCTCGGCGCGTCGTTCACCGACGTCACGCCCGCCGTCGCGTCCGCGAACGACCTCGCGGACCGCGGCGGCCTGCTCGTCGCCGACGTCGTCGACGGCGGACCGGCGGCCGGCGTCCTCAAGCCGAGTCCCGGAACGGAGTACACCGGTCGGGGACGAGTGCCCGTCGGCGGCGACGTTCTTCTCGCCGTCGACGGGACGGCACTGGCGACGAAAGAGGACCTCGAGAGCTATCTCGCGCTCGAGACGCGGCCGGGCGATACCGTCGAGCTGACCGTCCGCCGCGACGGCACCGAACGGTCCGTCTCGCTCGAACTCGGGACCCGTCCCGCGCGTCGCGGGCCGTACCGATAGCGGGACGGGCCCGTGCCGTGTCCCGGTTCTCGGCCGGCCGTGGCCCGCGGGTAGGTACGGACCGCCATTTAAGTACCATACGAGAACATGTTCCTGGGTCTTCTCGGCCGGTAAGAACCGATTGACCCCGTTATACGCCGGCTATTCTTAGCACGAGCTGTCATGAGTGATCGAATCGGCGCACCCGGACTGGGGCTATCGCGACGCGAATTCGTTGCTGCGACCGGTGGCGTGGCGGCACTGACCGGCATGGCCGGCTGTGTGAGCCGGGGATCTCAGGGAGACGCCGGCTCCGAGGAGCCGTCCGCGAAGTCCGCGGGGTCGGAACCCGACCTGCCGTGGACGAGTTCCCCGGAGGTCGTCCAGGTCGACGAGCAGGGCGGGAGCGTGACGCTGCAGTCGGTATCGGCCCAACACGCGGTCCACCCGATGGACTCGATGGGCGGACCGGTAGAACTGCCGCGGGTCTGGGCCTTCAAGGCCGACGACGGCGAACCCAGCGTTCCCGGCCCGATCCTCCGGACGACGGAGGGCAACGACATCGAAGTAACCCTCGACAACACGGGCAACGATCACCCGCACACGCTGCACTTTCACGGGGCACAGAAGACCTGGGAGAACGACGGCGTCCCGACGACGACGGGCATCACGGTCAACCCCGGCGAGAAACACACCTACACGATCCCCGCGAACGTCCCGGGAACGCACCTCTATCACTGCCACTACCAGACCCATCGCCACATCGACATGGGGATGTACGGTATCTTCCGCGTCGATCCGAAGGGGTACGAGCCCGCCGACAAGGAGTACTTCTTCACGCTGAAAGACTGGGATTCGCGAGTCAACCGCCAGTTCGCCGGCGAGGACGTCGACTACAGTCCCCGGAACCGCAACCCCGACGTGTTCACGATCAACGGCAAGAGCCTCCCGCGGACGCTCCACCCCGAGGAGGGCTCCCCGATCATCGTCGACCACGGCGACACCGTCCGCCTCCACATGGTCAACGCGGGCTACATGTCTCACCCGATGCACACGCACAACCACCGCTTCCGGCTGATCGAGAAAGACGGCGGCCAGCTCCCCGAGGCGGCTCAGTACGAACAGGACGTCACCAACATCGCGCCTGCAGAACGTCACACCGTCGAGTTCGAGGCCAATGCCGACCCCGGCATCTACCTCATGCACTGTCACAAGGTCAACCACGCGATGAACGGCGACTCCTACCCCGGCGGCATGGTCAACGGCATCGTCTACCGGGACGCGATGGACACCGACGTCTTCGCCGACCTCATGTCCTACGCGGGCTACGAGGGCTGATCCGATCCGATCGCGGCCGGTCTCGAGGCACTGCTCCCCGTTCGCTCGAGTCCTCGGAGAACACACTGCAACCGCCGGCCGCTGTCGCGAGCAGTCAGGGACGACTTTCCGTTCCCGTCCGAACGTCCGGGTCGGTCGCGACCGGCGTCTCGTCCGCGAGCCGCCGCCGACCCGCGGCCGTGATCTCGTACCGCTGGCCGCCGATCAGTCGAACCTCGTCCCGCTCGTAGAGTCGGTCACAGACGTGATCGACCGTCACCGGATGAGCGTCGATCGCCGCGGCGAGATCGACGACAGCGAGCGGCCCGTCTGCAGCCAGCACCTCGAGAACCGGGCGGTCGTTCCCGGTCATCTATCGATCACGGGTCGCCCCGTAGGCGTCCAGTAGTTCGCGGTAGCGGTTCCGGACCGTGACACCGCTGACACCGGTTTCCTCGCCGATCCGTTCCTGTGTGAGTCCCTCGTCGGTTAGCCGACCCGCCCCGTAGATCGCCGCCGCAGCCAGTCCGGCCGGGCTCCGCCCGCTGTGGAGGTCCCGGTCCTTTGCCGCCTCGAGGATCTTCCGGGCGAGGCGTTCGGTCTCGTCGCCGACGCCCAGTTCGGAGGCGTACTGCGGGAGGTAGTGGATCGGGTCGGCGGGCTCGATTTTGAGCCCCAGCTCGCTCGAGAGATAGCGATACGCCCGCTGGACGGGGAGTTTCTCGACCCGGCTGACCGACGCGAACGCGACGAGCGTCCGCGGGGTACCCTGCTGGCGGGCGGCCGCGTACAGACAGGCGGTCGCCATCGCCTCGATCGACCGGCCCGGCAACAGCTCTTCCTCGACGGCCCGGCGGTAGATGACGCCGGCCGTCTCGCGACACGGCTCGGGGAGGCCAAGCGCCGATGCCATGCGCTCGATCTCGCCGAGTGCCTGCTTGAGGTTCCGTTCGCGGGCGTTCTTCGACGTAAAGCGTTCGTTCCAGGTCCGCAGCCGCTGGAGTTGGCGGCGCTTCCGCCCCGAGATGCGGTTCCCGTACGCATCCTCGTCCTGCCAGCCGATCGTCGTACTGAGGCCCTTGTCGTGTTTGCGCGCCGTGACTGGCGCGCCGACTCGACGCCGGTCGTCGCCGTCGTCGTCGAAGCGTCGCCACTCCGGTCCGTAATCGATCCCGTCGGCGTCGAGAACGAGCCCACAGTCGGCACAGGCTCGCTCGCCGTGTTCCTCGTCGTAGGCGATCCGGCCGGTACACTCCGGACACTCCGACCGCTCCCGCTCGGGAGCGGCGTTGCGCTCGCCGTTCCGGGTCGTCCGCTGGTCGGTCGCGTCGACGCTCGTTCCAGTCATATGTCTATCATCGCCGGAGTCACCCCCGGTTCGTGTGCTGTCTTCCCTTGGAATGGAGGGAACGGACAGTATCAACGACCGGCGGATTCCCACGGCCTGAGAACGGGGCGCACGTCCCTTGCGTCACAGCCACATGGTCTGGATTCGAGAGGAACAACGTTTATTCGCTGCAAGCCGTCACCACGGACGAATGTCGAACGAGGGGGACCCGCTCGAGGACATCGAGATCGACGACGACCGCGTCGAACGGGGACTCGCACTGCTGGCCCGTCTCGAACACGAACAGCTGCCACTCCCCGACGCCGTCGATCGGATCGAGACGGTCACGTCCGATCCGACGGTGACCAGGACGATCCTCGACCGGGCCGAACTCCACGGGATCATCGCCCGCGAGGACGGAGTCATCCGCCCCAAGAGCCGTCAGTACGTCCGCTTCGAGCGAGACGTCATCACGAAAGAGGGGGACTTCTCCTGCCGGCGCTGTGGCTCGGGACTGAAGACCGGCTACTTCATCGACCTCGAGGCGGGCGAACTCGGCCCCTTCGGCTCCTCGTGTATCCGCAAAGTGACCGGCCGGGACGACTAACGGCCCTGTCGGAGTTCCGCGATCAACTGCTCGATCGTCTCCTCCTGTCGCTCGATGATTTCGGTCTGTCGTTCGACCGCCGCCTCGAGGGACTCGATCCGCTCTAAGAGTTCGGGGTCCGTTTCAGCCGGCGTTCGCTGTGCCCGTCCGGCCTCTTCGACGGCCGACTCGTCATCGCTCGCCGACTCGAAGACCGATCCGGTTTCCGTACGGCTCCGCTCCGACGAGCCGACGTCGGTACGTGCGTCGCCCGTCGTCCCGCGGGCCGACGACTGGGCCGCCGATTCACTGCCGGCCGCGGTCCCCGACGACGCCGATCCGCTCGCAGCAGCATCGTTGGCCGTCCCGTCGGCGAGGGGATCCGTCGTCCCGGTCCCGCCGGCGTCACTGGTCCCCGCCGTCTCGCGATCCTCCGGTTCGGGCGGATCGGCGTCCAGCGGATCGACCCCGCCGCCGAAGTCCATCGATCCCTCGTCGGTTGCCGCCTCGTCCTCGTCGTCACCGACGGTCAGGTTAAACTCCTCGAGCGACTCGACGTCGTGGTAGTCGAACAGCGCCCGCTGGAGCCGTTCCCGGAGGTCGTTTGCCTCCTCGTTGGGAGCCTTGATCCGCTGTGGGCGGCCATCGACCGTGAGGACGATCTGGGTCGCGACGCTGCCGTCCTCGAAGGTCAGGTTCGTCACGTCCTCGAAACGATACTCCTCGTAGTCGCCGTCCCAGACCGCGCCGCCGATGTGTTTGACCAGACGGTCGCTCGTGACGATCAGCGTCAGTTCACTGAAACGGTAGGTCTTGACGACCGTCTCGCCGGGATCGGTGATCCCGTTGCCGTTTAACACGCCCGCCAGGACGGGGTGGAGGACGTCGTCGGTCTTTTTCGCGGGAACAGCGAATTCCCGCTCGCCCTCGAGGGCGTACTCGAGGGCGAACTTGGTCTTTCGCCGGCCCTCGGAGATGGTCAGCCGGTCGGCGTCGTGGGGGTACTCGTCGGCCGATTCGTCGCTCAGGAGGCCGTCGGCACGGTAGACGATGGTCCTCGTCGGCGTGATGAAGAGTTCGTCGTCACTGCCAAGAGAGACTCGCGCCGCGATCTCCTCGCCATCGAGAGAAGCGTCGACGATGCCGGGAACGCTCATGCCGCGCCCTTCGTAACACCGTGTGATAAATCCGTGGGTCCACGTTGCACGCCGGATTCGAATGAGAAGGTTAAAGAAACGGACCGCACTATCCGTAACTGAGCCCGGGTGGCTTAGCTGGACATAGCGCCGCACTCATAGGGTTCAGAGATTCGGTGCGGTTTCGCCTTGGAAGCCTCCGTGTCCCATAGAGGACTGCCGAGCCTCGAACCTGGGACATGCGGAGATCGAGGGTTCGGAGCCCTCCCCGGGCACTCACCAATTCATTCACATACCCACGGAAGAACCCCCCTCTCAAGGGCGTGGGTACTCCGATTCTGCTCAATTAGCTCTTGTAGCGGATGATCTATATCCTGCGATAGAGACTCCAACAAGGGAGTCTCGCGGAGCGAACTCCGCGACCGACGGACCCGGCCCGTTCTGCGTAGCGCTCGGCGTGCGGACGATGCCGCCGTCATTATCGACCACCCGAAGCACGGTGAGCTAACAGTCTGCAATGGCTGTGTGACGGCTACGCGGTGATTCGCTTTGTCTGCCGAGTCGGACGTCCGTCCCGAGGATAACCTCCAGGTCGCCCAGCGAGTACTCAACAGGGTGAACTACCTTGAGAAGGATCGCGGCAATCTCCACAAAGAGTACGACACCCTCGGAGACTACGACGACGATCGAGACACTTGTTCCCAAAGCCACCGTCGGAACGCTCGGTCGTAGCGAACTGCAAAACGAACCGAATCCCCGATTGGACGCTTGACGAAACGCATGATCAACTCGGGGTGCCCTACGTCATCTATCATGACTGCGATGCTATCGGTTTACAATTTGGCTGTGTTGAGTCATTTAGAAACGGCCATAAATAATATTAGAACAAACAAATCAAAAAATATAATACATTAGTGTTGGATGTTCAAAGTGTAATGTCGTATGACAAGACTCGACGGTCAGTTTTGCAGAAAGGAGCACTGGCAGCAGTAGCTGGCAGCGGATTGATCCTTGGCTCACAGTCTGGGGCCGCTGCTGAAACCTCAGACTACACACTCCGAATCGAACACGTTGGTACTGAGGAACCCGTTACGTATGGGGTCGGAATCAATGTCGGTGACGGACAGGCGGGAATCAGTACAGAACAGTTGGACACTAACGCGGAGTTTCGTTCAAACTCTGACTACTTCCGAGTTATCTGGGCAACCAATATGGGCCCCGGGGATGTTGACATATTCACATGCGATAACTGTGAAGATCCCGACCCAGTTGTCTGGGAACCCTCCGCAGACAACTATGTAGTATTCCAAGACGGCGAACGGATTCACTAAACGGAATCCACATAGAAACCCCATTGTTGTCCCATTTTTCGTAGAATGTAGCTCGTGACGGTGGCGTTTTGGGACGCCTTCCGCTCGATCATCAACCGGACCGGCACGATCGCCATCTATGACGCGACGAAGAACACCCTCATGCAGGTCATCGCAGCGGAGGCAGCTCGCACATGACGATCATTACCGCCAGCGACGCCCGTAGCGACGATCGAGACCCTCGCCCCGCAAACCAGCACCGAGCCGAGGTCCTCGAGAGTGAACGAAGTGGTCGCTCGAGGGCACGGAAGGTTGACACTCTTCCGGAGGTTCGGAGCCGTCCCTGGCTGCGCCGTTTCTCGCGAGCAACACGAATCGACGCCGAGTGACACTGCTATGCGGCGTGTGCCGGTCGGAGTACGCTCGAGTTCGGTCACGGACAGCCTCGGGATCCACGAGGTGGCTGATAGTTACAGCGGGCACCGGGACGATTCCGAGTTCCTTGGAATCGGAACGAGATTGATAATCAGTTCGCCGAACATCTTCACCGTCGCGTTCCCCGCGCGACAGTGACGATCCAATCAGCATCCACCCCAATCTTGTCCCGTTTCCGCCCGGCGGCCGTCCCCCTGTGCCCATCCGGGCGGGTTCTGCGGTCTTTTCGACGCGATCCGATCGCCGAGCGAGCGCTGTTGCCCGCGAGCGTCAGGACAACCGGGACGTCAGCGATCAGGCGTCGCCGTGATCCTCGCTCCAGTCGGTGAAACAGTCCGCCGGACGGACGTCGCGGATGGCCGCCATCCCCTCGCTCGGGATATGTTTGAAACAGCGCGGTTCGCCCTCCGTTTCGGCGATCCAGGCCGCCTCATCGCCACATTCCGCACACCGCGGGGCACCGCCGAACCGCAGCGCGTACCACCAGCGAACCCCCTCGAGTCGCTCCCGGACCGCCGCGTCGAGGCGGCGTCGGAGGCGCGAGAGTCTGCCGTCGGTCACGGTCGACCACCCGTCTCGGGTCGGTCCCGGTCGTCGGTAAACATGGACGACACTACCGGCGGCAGCCACTTCGGCCTTCCCGATCGTGGGCCTCGAGAAACCGATCGAGTATCGTGTCGATCACGGCCGTTCCATCGCCGGTCACGACCGGGTCGTATCGAACGCGCCGTCTGGGATCAGCCGAACGTCCTCCGACCGCCCGAGATCGATTTCGGCGGGTCTCGAAAGGGGTGCGGGTCGAAGCGATGGGTGTCCCGGCTAGCTCCGTTCTTCGTCGGAGAAGCGCCACGGCGCGTCGGCGTCGACAGGCGACTCGTCTTTCGACAGCGGCACGTTGTGATACAACTGCTCTAAGTGTTCCATCGTGTACTCGACGGAGTAGCGTTCGACCGCCGCACGGGTGTCGCGGTCGGTCTCGAGACAGGTCTCGATGGCGTCGACCATCGCCTCGAGGTCGCCGTACGCGAACCGCTCGCCGTTGTCAGCGCCAATTGTCTGCTCGAACGGCAACACGTCGGTGGCCGCGACGGGGGTGCCACAGGCGTTGGCCTCGAGCGTCGAGAGCCCGAGAGTGTCGGCGGTCGAGGCGGTCAGGAAGACGTCGATCGAGGAGTAGAAGGTCGGGAGATCCTCGCGCGGGAGGAATCCACGGACCTCGACGTTGTCAGGGGCGTCCCGCTCGAGGGGGTCCCGGTACGGCCCGTCGCCGACGATCACGAAGTCGTACTCGGGCAGTTTCTCGGCGACACGGAGGATCTCGCTGACGTTTTTCTCCATGCTGAGCCGGCCGCTGTAGCCGATCACCGTCCGGTCGGGGTACCAGTCCTCGTCGGTCCGCTGGAAGAAGTCCATGTCGATGCCGACCGGGAGCTGGACGTGTTCGACGTTCCGTTCGATTCGCTCGGTCGAGGCGGTGACGATGTCGAAGCCCTCGAGGAAGGCGTTCTCGAAGGGGACGTACAGTTTCGAGAGGGCGTCGGCGACCGACTCGAACTTGACGTTCTGGTGGAAGTACTCCTCGAGGGGGGTGTGATGCGTGTAGATCGACGGCAAATCGTGTTTGCGGGCGTAGTACCGACCCAGCAGGCCGATGGGAGCCGGGCCGTGACAGTGGACGACGTCGAGATCGGGCAGCGTCGACGGGCGGCGAGTCAGCGGGATCCGATAGCCGGGGTAGAACGGGTTCGACACCGATTTGACGGGAACCTCGCGCTCGCCGGGTTCGTAGTCGCCGTCGGGATAGACGACGTAGACCTCGTGTCCCTTCCGCTCTAACTCCTCGCGCCACAGTTTGATCGTATACGTTACGCCGTCGATCTCGGGAAAGTAACTGTCCGTGAAAAATCCGATCTTCATGTTGCCACCTCCGCGTACAGCGACTGGTACTGGTTCGCGACCGCCTCGAGGGAGAACGCCTCGCTGCGGTCGGCCGCGTTCGATCCGAGTCGGTCCCGGAGGTCCGGATCCCGGAGTCGCTCGAGGGCGTCGACGAACGGCGCGACGCCGTCGCCCGACGCCTTGAGACAGTCCGCGCCGTCCTCGAGCCACGAGAACGTCTCGATGTCCCGGACCAGCACCGGTTTGCCGGCGGCCATCGCCTCGAGCAGCGCGATCCCCTCGTTTTCCTCGTGGGTCGGGAAACAGAAGATATCGCCCGCCGCGTAGGCCCCCCGGATGTCGTCGATGAACCCGGTGAACGTGCAGTTGTCCGGTGAGTTCTCGATCAGTCGCGTCGTCTCCCGGCCCTTCAGGGAGAGATCGAGCGGCCCGAACCACGCGAAGTCCATGTCGGGCAGCCGCCGCGCCAGTTCGACGAACGTCTCGAGGCCCTTGCGCTTGATGACGTGACCGACCAGGAAGACGGTCGGCGACTCGAGGTCGTACCGGTCGCGGTACTCGCTTTCGAGCGACTCGAACCCCTCGAGTTTCCCGCGGTCGACGCCGTTCGAGATGACGGTCGTCGGGGTATCGGTGTAGCCCTCGATCAGCTCCCGGTTGTACTCGGAGGGACAGACTAAGGCGTCGGCCAGCCCGTAGGCCCACCGAAGGTACGGTTTCAGCGGTTTGGCGAGCGCGTTCGTAAAGCGAAAGCTGTCGCCGAAGTCCTCGGCGGTGACGTGGGTGTTCGCGACGACCGGAACTCCCTTCGAGCGGGCCCGTCTCGCGTACCAGACCGAGCGCGGGCCCATGAGGTTACAGTGGAACACGTCGGCTGCGAGGGTTGGTTCGGTCGTGTACTGCAGCCCAAGCTGGTCGAGCATCGCCCGCTGGTGAGCGACGGACTCGCTGATGCCCCCGGTGACGTGGTCTTCGAGTTCGAAGTAGTGGCTGATCTTCATGCCCGACTCCCTGTGGCTGTCGTCCCCTTCGTTTCCCGATCCGATTCGCCGATCGTCCCCACTGACTACTCGACCTCGAGCCAGGGCACCTCCATCAGCGGCGGGATGTGCGTCTCGATGTGGTGTTCCCAGACCCCTTCCTCCCCGAACGCTTCGCCGTGGTCGGCGGTCACGATGACCGTGCCGTCCAGTTCCGGGATCAGTTCGGCGACCGACTCCAGCGCGATCCGCAGGTTCTCCTCGTACAGCGCCAGCGCCGCCTCCCGGGTGCCGTTCTTGACGAGGTCGGTCGGATCGAGTTCGAGCCAGAGCCCCGCCTTCTGGGCGAGTTCGCTGCCCTCGAGTTTGTCCTCGACTTTCGGCCGGATCGTGTCGCCGAGCGACGAGAGCGCGCCGCCGCCGGCGTCGCCGTCGCCCTTCTCGGCCTCCTCCTGTTTCCGGATCCCCTTCTGGATCTGTTTGAGCTTCTGGCCCTTCCCGCGCGAGAGGTACGGCGCGTGGGGCTGCATGTAGTGCAGCACCGTCCGATCGGCCCGCTCGACGGCGTCCTGATTGTCGTAGTAGGCCTCGGCGAGGCTGTCCGGCGGCACCGTCCCGAGATCGTCGTCCCAGCCGGACTTCCAGACGTCGTGGATATCGCTGATGTGGTCGGAGGCGGTCCACTCGTAGTCGCAGCTGGCCCCCCACTTGAGTTCGTTCAGCGGGATCCCCAGGTCGTTGATGAATGGGTTCCCCGAGAAGTAGGCGATGTCGTGGTCGTCCTGAAAGGTCCGATAGGCCCACTCCGGCGTCGACGAGCCGACGCTCCATCGCTTCTCCAGCGTTCCGTCGAGGTAGTCGTCGTATACCTCGCTGAATACGTCGTACCGACACGCATCCAGCACGAGACAGTAGTCCCAGTCCGACTCGAGGAAGTGCTGGTCGTCCATTAGTTGCGGCAACCTTTCGAGTCGACCTACGTATTCTTATTGGTTCCCGGAAAGTCACCGCGACCCGTCCGTTGCGGACGCACAGTCCCTGTACCGTCGGTCGATCGTCCGTCGCCGAGGACGGCTGTGGCCTCACTCGAGGTAGCCGAGTTCGCGCAGTCGCTCCTGGGTCTCCTCGTCGGCCTCGGCCAGCGCGTCGGCCTCGTCGGGGTCGGCCTCGCTGGGATCGTCCCACGCGCCGCCGACCTCCTCCTCGAAGCGGGCCAGCGCCCGCTCGGTCGCGGCGACGACCTCGTCCTCGTCCGTCTCGAGGGGGGATTCCTCGGCCGGGTCCTCGTCGAGTCGGTACCCCTCGTCGGGGATCCGGTCCGCGCGGACGTACTTGGCGTCGGTGCTGCGGGCCGCGCGCAGGCGCGAGTACGCGCGGTGATCGTCCGGCAGTTCGATGCCCGCCTCGCTGGCCTTCTCCTCCAGGTGGTGGAGTTCGATGACCGGCTGGGCGTACTCGACGAACGCGTAGTCGCCGCTCGAGGCGTCGGCGGACGGCTCGTCGCCCTCGAGGACGGCCCGCTGGCCGGGGTCGGGCTCGCTCGCCCCCTCGAAGGCGCGGTACTCGCCCGACAGCAGCGACCGGGTCGGATCGCGGGGGACGGGCGCGCCGTCGCCGGTCGTCCCGACCGCGGCCGCGGGATCGACGCCGACCGCGTCCAGCACCGTGTGATAGAGATCCAGCAGTTCGACGAGGTCGTCGCGTCGGTCGGCCTCGAGGTCGGGGTGCTTGACCAGCAGCGGGACGTTGATCAGCTGGTCGTAGAGGGAGAACTCGTGGCCGTAGAGGTCGTGTTCGCCGTGGAGTTCGCCGTGGTCGGCACAGACAACGACCGTCGTGTCGTCCCACTGGTCGGTCTCGCGCAGCCAGTCGAACAGCCGACCGAGTTCGGCGTCCATGTGGGCGATCTCGGCGTCGTAGAGCCCGCGGATGTCCGAGAACTCGTCGTCGTCGATGTCGCGCGCCCCGGAGTTGTACTCCTTGGAGTTCTGGCAGACCTCGCTCGGGTCGACGCCCGGCGCGAACTCCTCGCGGTACTCCTCGGGCGGGTAGTACGGCAGGTGGGCGTCCATCAGGTTGATAAAGCCGAACCACCCCTCGTCGCTGTCGCTCTCGTCGATGAAGGACTTCGTCCGGTCGATGACCGACGGCGTCTTGGAGTCGGCCCCCTCGCCGCTGGCGAGTTTGGCGTGGGCCTTGGCCCCGATGTGGACGATCGACGACGCCAGTTCGCGGAGGTAGTCGTTGTCGTTGACCGCCTGCCACGCGCTGGCCAGCGGCCCCGAGAGGACGTCGCCGGGCAGGACCTCGAAGAACGAGTCCTGTCGGTCGAAGCCGTCGGTCAGGCTCGTGTAGGGCGTGATCCAGGCGTTCGAGGAGTAACAGGCCGTGTCGTAGCCGGCCGCCGACAGCGACGACGCGAGCGTCGTGGCGTCGTCGAGGTAGGGGCTCCCCTGGTCGGCACCGTGTTCGCTCGGGTAGCGGCCGGTAAACAGCGAGGCGTGAACTGGCAGCGTCCACGGAGCGGGGGCGACCGCCGACTCGAAGACGGTCGCCTCCTCGGCGAACCGGGAGAGTGCCGGCGTCGTCGGCCGCTCGTAGCCGTAGGGCTCGAGGTGGTCCTTCCGAACCGTGTCAAGCACGACGAAGAGGACGTTCGACTGGGGGGTGGTATCCATTACGCGTGACACCTCCCTCCACCCAAATAAATCGATTGAACGACGGATCGGCACCGATCGCGAGCGCTCGGCCGTCGGCGTCGATCAGACGTTTCAAGTTCGGTGACGATTCATACCACCCATGGACGAGCGAAATCGACGCGCGTTCCTCGTCGGCGCCGTCGGAACGATCGCGGTCTTCGCGGTCCTGTTTTTCGCCGTCGGTGCGCGGGACATCGTCGATTCGCTGCTGTCGGCGAAACCGTCGCTGGTCGTCGCGACCTTCGTCCTCGCGGTCGCCTGGTTGGTCGCCTGGAGCCTCATGCTCCGGACCGTCCTCGCCGGCCTCGGGATCCGCGTGCCGGTGGGCAAGTCCTTCCTCGTCTACTCCGGTGCCGTCTTCGCCAACAACGTCACCCCGTTCGGCCAGGCCGGCGGCGAACCGGTCGCCGCGCTCCTCATCTCGAAGGTCTCCGACGCCCGCTACGAGACGGGGCTGGTCGGCATCGCCAGCGTCGACGTCCTGAACGTGGTCCCCTCGATCTCGCTGATCCTCGTCGGCGTCGGCTACTACGCGACGACCGCCGCGCTCGGCGAGACGCTCGAGACGGCCGTCAGTTCCGCGATCGTCCTGATCGCCGGCATCGTCGTCGCAATGGGACTGGTCTGGCGATACCACCAGACGATCATCGACCGCCTCCCCGGGATCATCGCGCCCCGCCTCGGGAAACTCGGTATCGAGCGCTTCCAGTCGGATACGCTCGAGGCGGACATCGCGGACCGGCTCGACCGCTTCTTCGAGAACATCGAGCGCGTGGCGACGGACCGCTGGCGGCTGGCGGCGGTCGTCGGCCTGTCGCTGTGTGGCTGGCTCTTTCAGGTGGCCGCGCTCACGGCGGCCTTTGCCGCGCTCGGCTACTCCGTCCCGCCGTACGTGTTGCTGTTCGTCATCCCGCTCGCGAACCTCGCGGGGGCCGCGCCCCTGCCGGGCGGGCTCGGCGGGATCGAGGCCGCGTTCGTCACCCTGCTTGTCCCCACGACCGGGATCCCGGCCTCGGTCATCACCGCCGCCGTCCTCATCTTCCGGGGCGCGATCTACTGGATGCCCGTCCTGATCGGCGGGCTGTCGGTGTCGTCTCTCGGCGTCCGAGCGCTACGCTGACCGGAAAGACCGTCGACGGCTGCCCCGTCTCCGACAGCGTCATAGCCGTCGGTCGCCGACTGGCGTCCGAATGTATCGTGACGGCCACGCCGGGTTCAACGCCTTGCTGTATGCCCCGTTCGTTCCGGTCGTCAGCGGCCGCTGGTCGCTCGAGTTGGCGCTTGTCGGTGCAGTCGTCGCCCTCGCCGCCGCGAACCTCCCTGACCTCGACCAACCGCTGCCGCGGATCAGCCACCGCGGGCCGACCCACACCGTCTGGTTCGCGGTTCTCGTCGGGCTGGTCGCCGGCGTCGGAACCGCGATCGCCGTCCCCGCGACGCCGGCCGCGTTCGCGTTCGGCTTTCTGGTCGGCTCCTGCGGGATCCTCGCACACCTCGCGGGCGACATCGTGACGCCGATGGGGATCAGTCCCTTCGCGCCGCTGTGGCGGGCCCACGTCACCCTCGAGTGGTTCAAATCGAAGCACGAACGTATCAACCGCGGGTTCCTGCTCGCGGGGACGGCCGCGCTGTCGGCGTCGCTGCTGGTCACGGTGTGGTGACCGCACAGTCCGGCAGCCGGCAACCCAACCTCATCGCAGCGACGGGCGGCCGTCGGCGCGCCACAGGAGCAGGCCGATCGAGGCGGTCCAGAGCAGGAGCGTCGCGGCCGGTCCGTGGACCGCGAGGCCGGGGCTCCAGTCGGTTCGCAGCGGGAACAGCCACTCGATGCCCTTCGGCGAGAGCGAGTCGATCGCCAGATGCGACCCGATCGCGAGCGCGACCGCGGCCGCGACGGCCCGTTCGCGGACGAGCGCGTAGCAGCCGACGACGACGGTCAGCGCGAACAGCGGCGTGTGGGTGATCCCGCGGTGGACGAACGGCCAGCCGACCGCCGCCGGGAAGAGGAAATCGGCGTCCGGCAGGAGTCCGAAGACGATCCCGAGTCGCCGATCGGCGTCGGTGAACCCGCCGACGAGCGCGGAGCCGACCAGCGCGTGGGTCGCGAACGCGCCGGTGAGAAAGAGGACCCGCCCGAGTTCCATCGCCCGTTCCTTGGATCGCCGCCCCCAGATAGGTTTCGGTTCACTGACCATCGCTCTCGTAACTAATGTATCACTATATCGGCCGAACCAACAGGACTTACATTCGGGGTCGAATACGGACCGCTAATGGGTCCGTTGCAACTCGAGGGGACACCGTCCTGGCTCGAGTCGATGCTGACGTCGGAACTCGCGTTCGCCGTCCTGTTGGGAATCTGCGTTCTCGAGGGAGCGATGCTGTTGCGGTTCATGCCGAGCGAACTCGTCGTGCCGGCCGCGCTGGCGCTGATCGGGTCGACGATCCCGAAGGCGGTCACGATCGTCGCGATCGCGGTCGTCGGAACGACGGTCGGCCAGCTCCTCCTGTTCCTCCTCGTCCGGCGGGCGGGTCGGGAGTACGTCCTCCAGAAGCGGTGGTTCCCGCTCACCGAGTCGCGCCTCGAGCGGTTCGACGGCTGGTTCGACCGCTGGGGTGCGATCGCGGTCCCGGTGAGCAACACGATGCTGTTCGTTCGCGGACTGCTGACCGTCCCCGCGGGCCTCTCGGAGATGGACGCGAAAGCGTTTCTCGCCCTGTCGGCGGTCGGGTCGCTGTCCTTCCAGTCGATCCTCGCGGCGCTGTACCTGCTCGGCGGGCACCTGTTAGCGCTGTAGTCGCCGCTCGAGAGATTACGCGAGCAGCGGTGACACAGCGAGGGAGAATAGACGAGAGGGAAGTTCTGAGACCGCGTGACGGGTCGCGGCTCCGATCGACTACTCGCTTCGGGTCCGGTAGAACGGCAGCCGGAACCGGACGCCGGCGTCCCGGAGCTTCCACCTGATCTCGAGGGCGATCCACGCCAGCCCCGAGAAGAGGGCGACGCCGATGGCGGCGAACTCGGTCGACCCCATCCAGACCGGACTCACGAACAGGAGGGCGTTGTAGATCCGGTGTGGCAGGATCGACTCGATGAGATCGCCGAGGAAAGCGAGCGGGTTGAAACCGAAGCCACCGCCGCCGTCACCGCCGCCTCCGCCGGTGTCGGCCGCGGTGCGGTTCTCGAGGCCGAGCGACTGGGCGCTTTCCCCACCCGCGCTTTCGTCGCCGGTCTCGAGGCGTTCGGCCTCGTAGGGGAGCGACGACCCGACTTCCCAGACGATCTCACCCGACTGGTTGACCTCGATGACGCGGTTGCCGTGGGTGTCGGAGATCAGCGTGTTGCCGTTGGGCAGTCGATCGGCATCGCGGGGCCACTGGATCCGATCGTCCTCCCACTGCCAGGTCTGGGTCCACTCGCCGTCCTCGCGCTGGAACTCCTTGATCTGGGCGTTCTCGGAGTCCGCCACGAGGACCGCCGGTCCGCCCTGACTCTCGGGGATGTAGTCGGGGTTGTGCTGCTCGTGGAGGACGTCGTACTCGTTCTCGCTGCCGAGCGTCCAGTCCTCGAGCAGTCCCTCCTCGCGGTCGAGGAAGACGACCTGGTCCTGATTGCGCAGGCTGGCCATGATGCGGCCCTCCATCTGGCCCTCCTCGATGTACTCGACGTCGTTGATGTGGGCCCAGTCGCGCGGCCAGGAGTGACCGCCCTCGAGCGGGAAGTCGCTCTGTGCGTCCCAGAGCCACTCGACGACTTCGGTCTCGGTGTTCACGATGAACACCTGGTCGGCGACCATGTCCGCGACGACGAAGTGGCTCTCGTTGATGCGGTCGACGTCGTGCCACTCGCCGGCGTACTCCTTGTAGTCGTAGCGCTCGTAGAGGACCTCGACTTCGCCGGTCTCGAGGTCGGCGCGCTCGATAACGTTACGCGTACACGGCGGAGCGCCGCAGTTGGGCCCCTCGGTGTGGAGGGTATCCGTCGCGGCGTACTCGACGGTCAACGGATCGCCCTCGACGGGATCGGCGTCGAAGTACTTCGTCCGCGAGTTGTTGTAGTAGAGGACCTCGCCGTTGGGCTGGTACGCCGTGATCGTGCCGGCGCGACCGGACTCGGTGACGACCGTGTGGTTATCGGTTGGCGGGGCGTCCGGGACGTCTGCCTTCGACGCCGTCGAGACGCCCTCACCCGCGGCGCTTGCGACGACGGCCGCCGAGACGAGAATCAGGACGACGAACGCGACTCGGAGCCGGTTCCGGGAGAGTGCGGCCCGGACGCTACCGAGTCCCGACCGGACGTCCCCGGCCGACGGCAGCGAGCGCTCGGTCACGGTTCGATCACCACTGCGGGTACTGTCTGGGGAACCATTGCCTTCCGGTTCAGAGTCGAGACACTAGTACCTTTTCTAACCGATTCAGGGCGGTGATTTCAGCCCGTTTCAGTATCTCGTGGGCAGTCAGTCCCGATCAGCAGCGAGGCGTGTCGTGAGAACCGGAACCGGCGAGGTACGCATCACCCGCTCGGTGAAACTGCCGAGCAGGTGTCGATCGAGACCGGTGTGGCCGTGGGTCCCCATCACGATGAGATCCGCGGCCGTGGAGTCGGCTGCGGCCGTGATCTCCCGGGCGACCGATCCCGACGCGATCGTCGTCGTCACGTCGTCGACACCGGCGTCCCGTGCGGTCGCCGCGGCCTCGTCGAGGACCGCCTGAACGTTCTCCTCGACGCCCGCGGAGAGGGCGGCCGACCCCGTATCGAGGACCTCCGGGAGTTCGTCGACGACAGACAGCAGGTGGACGGTCGCGCCGCAGTCGGCGGCGATCGACGCGGCTTCCTCGAGCGCGGCCGTCGCGTGGTCGCTTCCGTCGGTCGGTACCAGCACGTTCTCGTAGGGGTAGGTCGCCCTCGCGTCCTCGGCCGCACGAACGGTCAAGACCGGCACGTCGCTTCGGTTCACGACGTGATCGGTGACGTTCCCGAGGACGTACTCCCCGAGCCCGCGCCGACCGTGGGTCCCCATCGCCACGCGGTCGAACTCGTCGCCGGTCGCGTACTCGGCGATCACGTCCCGCGGGTCGCCCTGGGTGACGTCCTTCACGTACGAGACGCCCCGTTCGTCGGCCCGATCGGCGGCGTCCGAGACGATCTCCGAACCCTCCAGCTCGAGGGCGTCGACGACCTCGGTGCCGAGGCGCGTGATGCTCGGTTGGTTCGTGTCCGCGACCGTAAGCAGGTGGACCGTCAGTTCCCGGTCGGCCGCGATATCGAGCGCGTGTTCGAGGGCGGCCGTCGCGGCGTCGCTTCCGTCGGTCGGCACGAGGATTCGACTCGCCATGCGCTGGCTTGGGCCGCCACCCGCTTACCGTTGTGGGATATCCCGGCCCGGACGCGGTCGGTATCGGACGACCGCCCCGGAGAAGAAGGACTCGGCAGCGCCTCAGACCGATACAACCCGGATCTCGCCGTCCGCTGTGACCGTGACGAGACAGTCGCTGTACTCGAACGTCACCGAGCCGTTGGATCGGAGACCGTCCGTCCGCGGTTCGAACAGTCGCTCGAGCGCGTCGGCGTTGATCGAGTAGTGAAGCGGCTCGAGATCCGTAACCTCGACCCCCTTGTACGTTGCGACGGCGTCCGCGACGGTAACGCTGAGCGGTTCGTCGTCGAGTCTATCGTATTGGACGGCGTAGTGATCCCGGTGTGCGGTCGACTGTGATGGTGAACTCGTTTCAGTCATGTATCGTACCCCCAATGCGATCGATGGGAACTCGTCCCCCGATTCACGAGTCGTTGTAAAGAGCTTGATCGTTAACTGTATAATGGTGATTTCACGACGTGGTTAATCAATTAACCTCCTCCGTGGTCGTCCCGTCGAAGAGCGCCGCGAACAGTTTCCGCTCGGCCGACCGAACGTGCTTGTGAAACGCGGGCGAAGAGATATCAAGCGAGTCGGCGATCTCCTCGCCGGTCGCTCGACGCGGCCACTCGAAGAACCCGCCGTGATAGGCCGTCTGGACGACCTCTCGCTGGCGATCAGTAAAGGACTCGAGGAGGACCGTCCGCGTGGCCCCGCCGACCGTCTCGGGGTCGTCGGTCGGGGCCTCACGTCGCGCGACCATCGACACCGAGGGACCGCTGCGGGTGATGTCGGCAAGCAGTTCACGGATCTCGACGGCATCGGGAACGTCGACGACGGCGCGACCGCCCGACTCGTCGACCGAGAACTCGCGCAGCCGCGCGCCGTGGGTCCCGGCGATCGAGCCGAGGAACGAATCGGTCATCCGGAGCTGGACGAGCGTCTCCCCCTCGTGGTCGGCGATCGTCGTGATCTCGCTAATCCCGTCGACCGCGGCGAGGTCGACGGCCGATGCGGGATCGTCGATCGGCCCTTCGATCGCTGCGAAGACGAGCTGTGGCCCCTCGTCCGGTGCCGTCGCCCCCTCGTATCTCACGGGCGATCCGAGACGCGCCGCCAACTGACACAGCGTCGTGTCGGCTGCGACTGCGAGTTCGACCTCGGTGCGGTCGTCGCCGAACAGCGCGTTCTTGCGTTTGACGGCGTCGATCGCGTAGGCGATCGTCTCGCCGAGTTCCGACAGCATCGAGCGAAGCGTCTCGTCGACGGCGTCGCGCTCCTCGCCATAGATCGAGACGACACCGTAGCAGAACCCGTCGTAGACCAGCGGGACCGCATACACCGACTGGAAGTTCCGGGAGAGCGCCTTCCGTCGCCACTCCCCGTCGTGGACCGCGTCGGCGACGTTCTCGACGTAGACCGGGGCCTGCGTTCGCGCCGCCCGCCCCGCGGGTTCGGCCGCCGAATCGTCGACCGTCGTCGCCGTCACCGCCTCGAGATACCCCCGATCGCCCCCCTCACTGGCCCGCACCTGCAGGTGGTTCCCGCCGGGGTCGGGCTCCCCGAACCAGGCCAGCGAACACGACTCGAGGGCGGCCAGCCGCCGGGGGACGCCGCGTTCGATCTCGGCCCGGGAGTCCGCCTTCAACAGGAGTTCCTCGATCCCCTGCCGGATCTCGTTGGCGTCGTTAAGCCGCTCGAGGTGGCGGTTCTGTGCCTCGAGTTCGCGTTCGCGGTCGCGGAGCCGACGCGTCCGGCCGATCCGATCGAGCGCCGCCTCCGCGGCTCGAGCGAACAGTTCCGCGAGTTCGACCGTCTCGTCGTCGTAGGCGGCCGGGTCGGTCGACAGCGCGACGACCACGCCGTGTTCGCCCAGCGGGACGGAGAGGACGCTCCGTGCGGCCGTTTCCTCGTCGGACACCGCGGTCGAATCTCGAGTGTCGTCGTAGATCGCCGTCTCGCCGTTCACGAACGTCTCCCAGACGATGCTCCCGTCCGGCTCGATCCGTGGCGGCGAACCGAAGGTCGACTCGAACGCCGACGCGTGGGCCGCCGGCCGGAGTTCGTTCGCGCGCTCGTCGAACCGGTAGACGACGCTGTCGAGGTCGAGAACGTCGGTCGCGACCTCGACGATGGACTCGCAGGCGGCTGCCTTCGAGTCGACGCTCAACAGATGGCTGCTCGCCTCGTGGAGTCCGTTGAGCGCCTCTTGATACTGTACCCGTTCGGTAATGTCGCTTGCGACGCCGATCACGCGGTCGACGTCGCCGCCGTCGGTGATCGGTCGGTACCACATCTCGAAGACCCGGTCCGAGAGTTCCCGCCGGGAGTGGACGTCCGCGCCCTCGAGGGCACGTCTCGCGTCGTCACAGATGTCCGGATAGTCCCCGAGCTGGTCGAAAAAGGAGTCACCGACGACCTCGCCGGCATCGGTGCCGAGGTTCGCGAGCCCGCGCCCCTCCGAGAGCGTGAACGTCCCGTCCTCGTCGAGGACGAACAGGACGATCGGTGCGTTCTCGACCAACGTCTGTAGTCGCTCGGTCCGTTCGGTCAGGTCCCGCTTTCGCTGGACGCGGTCGGTGACGTCCCGCCAGTAGACCGACATCCCCGACGGCGACGGGTAGATCCGTGCCTCGATCCACGCATCGTAGGCGTCGAGGTAGCCCTCGACGGTCCGGGACTCCTGCTCGGCCATCGCTTCGGTGGCCGCGGACTGAAACGCCGTCCCGATCATCTCCGGGAACACGTCGAGGATGTGTCGGCCGAGCAGTTCGGAGCGGTCGGCCGAGAGGATCTCGAGGGCGCGGTCGTTGACGTAGGTGAACTCCCAGTCCGAATCGAGGGCGTAGAAGGCGTCGGTGACGCGTTTGAACGACTCGCTCAGTTCCCGCTCGATGCGGTGGTACTCCGTGATGTCCCGAATCGACGCGACGACGCCGTCGACGACGCCGTCTCCGAGCCGGTTGGTGAGGACGGCCTCGTGGACGTACCACGCGCCGTCGGCGTGCCGGCACGTGTACTCGACGGTCCGGGTGGTTCCCAGGTCGGCCTCGCTGACCGCCGCGAACTCGGCCGCGACCGCCGCCGTGTCGTCCTCGTGGACGTGATCGAGATAGTGTTCCCCGCGGAGGGACGCGGGATCGTAGCCGCCGGCGACTTCGACCGCCGGGCTGGCGTAGGAGATCTCCCCGCCGGCGTCGATCGTGAGTACCACTTCCGAGGAGTACTCGAGAATGATCCGGTACCACTCCGGCCCACGAACGGGCGGTCCGTCCGCCGTCGCTGCCCGCGCGTCGGTGGCGACCGCCCGCTCGAGCCGATGAGCCAGCAGCGCCGGGTTCCGGGCGGTCGTCGCGGCGATCACGTCGGTCGCCCCTCGCCGGACGTCGTCGATCGACTCGTCTCCCGTCGGGTCGAGGGCGTAGACGACCGGACACGACCCGGCGAGGTCGTCGACGACGGTCGGGTCGTCGGTCAGGACGCAGTCGGCCGCCTCGAGTCGGTCGTCGGCGAGGTCGTCGACCCCCGTGACCGGCCCCGTCACCGTCAGCCGTTCGTCGGCGAACTCCGCCGTCGACCGGGCCCACTCGGACGAACCGACGACGAGCGCGCGAACCGGCGTCGGTTCGGTCGCCGTGAAACCGCGTGTCATACGTCTGCTGGGAGCGCAGCGCGTAAAAATCTCGTGTCGGTTACGGCGTCGGCTCGCTCGCGCCGGTCAGCTCGCCTACTCGAGGGAGAGCGGGGCGTGTTCGGCCCGGTACCCATCGGCGGTGTCTACGACCTCGCAAACTGCCCACAACCGAATCTCCCGTTCCATCGCCGTCACGACCGGCGTCTCGTAGTGTTCGGCCTCGTACTCGAGGGACTCACCCGCTTCGCGGCGGCGCTCGACGAACTCGCGGTGACGTTCGAGTCGCGTCCGGCCGACCGACCGGGACAACGCCGGGAGTTCCGCGAGGTGGTCGTCGAAGGTCTCGAGAAACGCCGCCTCGAGTTCCGCACCCACGGAGTTGCGGCCGGCACACATCGCCGCCAGCGTCGTCGTTCCAGTCCCCCAGAAGGGGTCGAGAACGGTGTCTTCGTAGGCCGAATACATACAGATCAGCCGGTAGGGGATCTCGAGGGGGTAGGCCGCGGACCGCTCCCGGAGTTCGTCGTCCTCGAGGGCCTGTAGCTCGCCGGTGACTTCCGTCCAGACATCGGAGAACCAGCGGTTGCGCTCCTCCCAGAAGTAGGCGGCCTCGTACCGGCGGTCGGCGCCCGGCTCGAACGATCGCCGCTGTCCCCCCTTCCGGAAGACCAGGATGTACTCGTGTTCCAGCGTGACGTAGGCGTTTGGCGGGATCATCCCGCTGCCCATGAACTTGGCCGCGCTGTTTGCCGGCTTGCGCCAGAGGACGTCCGGCAGCGGATCGAACCCCCGCTCCTCGAACGCCGAGAGGACGCGGGCGTGGTTCGGGTAGACCCGGAAGCTGTCGTCGACCGATCGGGTCGCGTCACCCACGTTGATACAGGCGATCCCACCGTCGACCAACACCCGCTCGAGTTCGTCCCAGACCCGGTCGAGCTGGGCGTGCATCGCCTCGAACGCCGCCCGCCCGTCGCCGGCGTCTAACGCGTCCCCGACGGCCGGATCGAGATCGGTAAAGAGGTCGTCCCACATCTCGATCATCGGATAGGGGGGAGACGTGACGACGAGTTCGACGGACGCGTCGTCGACCGCGGAGAGATCGCGGGCGTCGCCGACGAACACGCGGTGGGTCGTTTCCATTGGCTACACACTGTCAGCGTCGCACCCTTAGCTCCTTCGTCACCGCCGCGACCGCGGGCCACTGCGGCGATGTTGACGGCCCGGTTGCGGGCACGAACTGACTGCGACGAAAAGGGACCGAAGGCGACTCGCGCTTACTCTTCGGTCTCTTCGTCCGCCCCCGACTCGGCCTCGGCTTCCTCGGGTTCGTCGCCCTCGCCGCCAGTGGCGGGTTCGAACTCCTCGATCGGCTCCCATTCGGCCTCCTCGTCGCCGGCGAGTCGACGACGGAGGATCGCGGCCCCAGCAAGCAGTCCGACGCCAAGCAGGAGCCGCGGCAGCACCGAGGAGCCGCCCCCGGTTTCGTCCGTCTCGGTCGTTTCCTCGCCCGTTTCGCTCGTTCCGGCCGTCGTCTCCATCACGTCCTCGATGATCTCGGGTTCCTCGATGTCCTCGATCGGCGACTCCTCGAGTTCCGGTGAGTTCCGTCCCGCCAGAAAGCCAAGCGCCGCACCGAGGCCGAACAGGGCCCCCGCGAGCGGCAGCCGCCCGCCGGAGCGTCCACCCTCCGACTCCTCGACGGCCTCGAGGATCGACTCGCGCAGCGGCGAGTCCATCCCCTTGGTGATCGCTTCCTTGACGACGAGTTCCGATAGCGTCCTGTCCTGTTGCTCCGTCTCGGGCATAATCCGCCACGACCACACCGCCGTACATAGTTCTATCCACCGTTTCCCTCGATTCGGATACGGTCCGCTCGCGTTAGACACCGGCTAACCGTTCGGAGCGAGGGGACAACCGACGTCTACCGTCGGCCCGACCACCGGCCTTGCGGGCGCGGCCGCGACGGACGACCGACTACGATCGGCTCGGAACGCGAGCCGAGACTCCCACCCGGCGAGACGGCTCGCGAACGCCGCCGCCGACCCACCCATCGATCGCGCGGCCGCGTCTCGACCGGGTAGGGAGACGGACGACGGCCCCGACGGCCAGCGAGGGCGGTACGATCCTCGCGCGTCGATCCGGCCTCCCTCGAGGGGCGGGAAAGCCGACCCTTCCCGACCTATAAAACTGCGTCGGCCGCTTTCCCGCGGGTCGCCGCGTCGAACGGGTTCCATAACGAAAGGGCTCCCCCGAAAGACGACCGGACATGAGCGTTATCCGCCGGACGGAGGTCCTCGGCCGGACGACGCGACGACGCGTGGTTGGGGTGACGGCCGCGCTCTCGGCCGCGGCCGTGGAAACGCTCGGGGTCGGGCTCTGGTTCGGGTTAGTCGTCGGCTCGCGGACGACGACGACCGCGCTCGCGGGGCTCGGGGTGTTGTTCTGTGGCGCACTCCTCAGGACGGTCGTCGTCGACGCGACGATCGGCGACCTCGGCGATCTCCTGCAACCGCACCGACTCGCCGCGCCGCTGTTGCTCACCGGCGGCTGGATCTGCTGGCTGCTCGTGGCCGAACTGGTCGGCGACGTGGCCGGCGTCGCCGTCGCGACGGTCGTCCTGACCGCGGTCCTCACCGCACAGTGTCGCCTCGAGCGACGCGTCTGCGATCGCTACGCGCGCTACCGGACGGGCTGGCTCGTCGGCCCGGGCCTGCTGTTGGCGCTCGGGGCCGCCGCGCTGCTGGCCTCCGCCTGGTTCACCGGCTGGACCCTCTCCTCGGGGCCGATTTCGCTCGGGGTCACGACGGTCGTCGTCCGCCTCGAGGCCGTCCACCTCGGCGCGGTGGCGTTCGGCTTCGCGGCCGTTCTCGCCCACCAACGCCGGTTCCAGCGGCTCCTGGGCACCTGATCACTTCCCCTCCGCACCGACGTTCTGGTCGCTCTCGAAGGAGTCCGGATCCGGCTCGATCGTCGCGTACTGGACGGCCCGCCGTCCCAGCGTCTCGACCCGTGTAGCCAGTTTCGGATCGACGAACTCGCCGCCGTCGAACGCGTCGCCGGCGTTCGGAATCGCCGCCTCGTGGGGGATCACCCACGCGTTCAGCGCCCGACAGACCGACCGCATATGCTCGAGGGCCGTCACGGGGAAGGCACCGCCCGACACCGCGAGCAGGCCGACCGTCGTGTCCTCGAACTCGTCGAACCCGCAGTAGTCGAGCGCCGTTTTCAGCGGCGACGAGTACGAGCCGTGATACATCGGTGACCCCAACAGGACCGTGTCCGCATCCCGGACCCGCGCGGCCAGTGCCGCGGCGTCGCCGGCGTCTTCCCGGTCCCGATCCGCATCGAAGACCGGCAGTTCGTACTCACGGAGGTCCAGCAACTCGGTACTCGCGCCGGCCCCCTCGGCGGCTGCAAGCGCCCGCTCGAGCGCGGTCCGGGTGTGGCTTCCGTCACGGAGGCTGCCACACAGTGCGGTCACGCGAACGTCGTCGTCGCTCATGGATCGTCAGATGACCGGCAGCGGGAAAAGCGATCCGAAAGAAACGCTCGTTGACAGGAGGGGGCGCGATCCGACGGCCCTTTGCTCCCGGGCTCCGAACTGGCCGCCGTGCAGACAGTCGTCTCGGTTCTCCTCGAGGAAGCGCTCCCGCGCGTGGTGACGATCACGCTGTTGATCGGCGCGGGCGTCGGGCTGGCGAACCTCGCGGTGGAGTACGGTCTCGTCACGGTCGTCGCTCGGGTCGGGCGCTATCTCACGGAGCCGGCGAACCTCCCCCCGGAGGTCGGCACCGCCGTCCTCACGAACACCGTCTCGGTGACCGCAGGCTACGGCATGCTCGCGGAGTTCCGCGAGGAGGGGCTGTTGGACGACCGCGCGACGCTGATCGCCGTCGTCATCAACACGTTCTTCGGCTTCGTCCAGCACATCTTCACCTACTACGGCCCGGTCCTCGTCCCCATCCTGGGGGTCCAGGTCGGGCTCATGTACGTCGGCGCGCGTGCGGGGATCTCGCTTGGCATCTCGCTCGTTGGCCTGCTCGCCGGTGCCGTCCTCCTCCGTGGCTACGAGTACGACCCCCACGCACTCGACCCCGAGACGCCCGAGGAAGAGGTCCGGACGACCCGCGACAAGTTCCGCGCCGCCGGCACGAGTACGCTCGAGCGACTCCGATCGATCGTACCCCGACTGGCCGTCGTCTACTCGCTGGTCTTTCTCGCGCTCGAGTACTCCGATCGGATCCTCGAAGCCCTTGCCGAGGTCGGGATCACCGAGCCGGCCGCGGCCGTCGACCCGATCGCCGGCCTGCTCGGCCTACCGGGCGCGGCGGTCCCGGTGATCCTCGTCTCGCTGGTCGATCCGACGACCGGCGCGATCACGGTCGCGCCGCTGATCGGGGACGTCCTGTCGCCCGATCAGGCGGTGATCACGCTGCTGGTCGGGGGCCTGGTGTCGCTGACGATCGGCACCGTCAAGCGCTCGATCCCGTTCCAGTTCGGCATCTGGGGCGCGTCGTTCGGGACGAAGGTGATCGTCGTCAACGTCGGGCTGAAAGCCGCGTTCATCCTCGTCGCCATCGCCGTCTTCTTCGTCGCCTGAAACGGGCTGCCTGCGTCGGCGCTCGCTCGAGCGGGCGAAAAATCAGTGTCGGCCCATTGACCTCGACGGCGGACCGTGGACAGCGACGACGCTACGCACTCGCGGCCGACGCGCTCGTCGTTCGGACGCTCCCGTAGATCCCGATCAGCGACAGGATCGCGATGAAAACGCCGGCCAGTCCGTTGATCCCGACGGCAAGCGCCTGTGACGAATTGATCACGTAGGGAGCGGCCGCGATCCAGACGCCGAGCAGCGTCAGCACCGCGGCGAGGACGATGCTCGGCGACCGCTGCTCGCCGGTCCGGTAGGCGTGAACCGAGGCCAGCAGGGCGACGAGCGCACCGACGAGGACGTTGTGGATACCAAGCGTGTCGGTGATGGTAAAGACCGCCGTCGAAACCATGACGAACGCCCCCAAGACCGCGGTCAGTCCCGCCGTTCGTTCGACCAGTACCGCCGCATCGTCCGCTTGGTGGGTACTCATATTCGGTACTACTGACAGCCACGCATATGAGAGCAGCGGCGATTCCTCGCGACGGGGACTCGAGCAGCGCCGGTATCCGGCGGAGCCACGGCGGTTACCGACCGGATCACGTGGACTGTCGGAAGTCATTGCCGAGGCACCCACAGGACGGGCGCGGTTACACCCGACAACCGTTACGACGAGCCGTCTCAGGCCCGGGTTCGCGCACGCTCCGGCGTGTCGGCCTTATTGTTGGCGTAGGCGTTGTACGCCGCGAGGGCCGCGACGAGCAGCCCCGAGATCGCCGTCCCGGTCGCCAGCGCGTTGCCGCCCATGTCGATAAACGAGGGCGAGACGAGCGCCCACAGCCCCAGCAGGACCGTTAGCGACGCCACCCCGACGCTGGCCAGTCGGTCCTTCGACAGCCGGTAGAAGTTGTAGCCGGCCGTCAGGAAGATCGCCGTCCCGACCAGCGTATCGTTCCAGACCGCCGCGTCCGTCGACTCGAGCAGGAACGGCGACGCGACCAGATACAGGCCAAGCAGCGCCGCGAGGGCGCTGACCCACTGCATCACGTCGGTGTTGAGCGAGTTGTAGTCGGTGCGGGTCCGGCGTTCGGTTTCGGATGCGTCGCTCATGTTTCTCAACCGAGGGTAGCCGAGTGTCGGTGATAACGACAGTGCCTGCAGTCGTCGGGCGGTTCATACCGGCTCGGGATGCGGGCCGGCCGGTGGCGAATACGAACTGTTGGACGACACGCAGGACGGATTCTAAGCGAGATCGACGCGGCTCTCAGTCTCACCGACTCCGAGCGGCCACGAGAACAGACACATCGTGTCACTCCACATCGATCGGTGGCTCGGAGACACCAGCAGGCTCGAGTTCGGCAACCGCTCTCAGGGCGTCGATGCTCTGATACGAATCAAGATCGTACGTGTCCAGCGTTTCAGCCGCGAGAACCCACGCCTGTCTCGCCAATTCGGAGTCGGTGTCCTGATGGCGGTACGAAAACTCCGCTAATGCCGCAGCGATCAGTAGGTCATCGCGGAGACGATCGATACTCATGCGCGTAAACATATATCACAGCACATAAATAGATTGTCGTGGCTCAGAGTTCGAGGTACAATCGTATATTCGAATTTGATTACGAACACGCGTCGGCAATACAGGTCACATTCGAATAGTTGCACACACGACCCCAGAATCCACTGGGGTTCGACGCACTGAATGACCCGTTTCCGGCCCGAAAGTAGCGGAACCTATCGGTCACTCGGAGACGAACGACGGGTCAAACGATGGATCGACTCGAGAGATGCACACGAGGTGTCGCGACTCGTGTGCATATTCGGGAATCGAATTCTATCGACGTGTGACCCTTGGCGGTAGTACATGTTCAACGGATCTGCTACCGCATATTACAGATTGAACAAGGTGGAACTGAGTACATTTTGTCCAATGATAATTAAGTACTTCGCGAGTAGGAGATCATGATGTTTACTAACATCATTGCGGTCAGACGAGCGGGAGAACAGCTAAACAACGCGGCTGTCGCATGCCAGGTCTCTCAAAACGCTTGCGAGACGCTACAGACAGTCCAACAGAAGCACCAACAACTTGAGCGATTCCACGTGAGCCCCGAGGTCTACTACCGCTAACAGCGGCAACTCGAGGCTCCGAGATCCCCTTCTAAGCAGACTCGACAACCCTCCTTGTCAAGGTTCCACCTTATCCAAGCAGTGGGGTAGCGCCACTGTAAGGTCTGTTTCGGCCGGTATATCTTGGCTCGCAGTAAGCGGCGCGCGCTCTGCGCGCCGCGCATTGCCCTGCCCCCTTAGGGGCATTTTCCTTGACGTACGAAGGGAGGCGAACAGTGGATAACTATGCCAGCCGTCTCTCAGCCTCCTCAAGCACCTCGTCTAAATCAAAGCGCCAAATTTCTGGCCCGACTTCATATCCTCCGTGGCTCTTTCCTTTTTGGCCTTCTATCTCTTCATAGTCATATCCGATTACGATGCCCTCGTCTTCGTCACAAACAAGCCATCCTGAATCTGAAGGATCTCCCGTCGGTAGTTCATCAATTTCGATTGTATACTTCACTATTGTAAGGTCGGTTTCAGTGAGTTCAGAGATCTCCATAGGACTACGAACACGAGGATGAATAATGAACCCTTCACACGTTGATATACTGATAATATCCTCAGGAGATTAGATTTGGATCCGACTATGTACTGGTGCCGGAATTCAAGTTGAGATATCAGTTAGTTTCTGGCGTTTCTTCATCTAACGTGATATCTGGTTCATCGGGCAACTCCCCTCCCTCTTGGTTAAGTTTGTCTCTGAGATGCTTGAACACATAAATGAGACCACATGCCCATAGAGTGAATATGAAGGTAGGTTCAATCCACTGTGGAAATCCTTTGGCGATAGTGACTCCCGAAACCCGGAGCAAATAAGCAACTAATGGCCCCCCAATTGAAAGAATAATCGTCGCTACCGTAGCCCGGAGGATTTCCCTAATCTGAGATGGATCTAAGGACTCATAACGGCTGACAAGCCGTTTGCGCTCATCTTGGAAAGACCGAATCTCCGTCATTGTCTCAATCCATTGGCGATAGTTCCGATTAAACCGTTCCTCAGTATGAATCTGCCACTGCTGTTCTATCTGGTGGTTGCTTGCCATTATCTCCGGGTCTACTTGAGTAAAAGATCCATCCATTCTATAGAGACTAGAGGTCGATGTCAAGGCTTCCTGAATATCCCCAAAATGCTCTTGGAGAATATTGTGCTGTTCCTCATTGAGACTATCAACACCAAGATATTCTGCAAACTCACGTTGTAATCTGCGAGGTGTGAGGTCATCTGGGCTTATATCAAACTCAGAACCAACATGATCTTGAATAAACTCGTCTACTTGATCTTGTGCCTGCTCATGACGTTGACTGGCCTCTTCTCGCTCTCGAATCTCCTCAAGAGTATCCCGGAAGTGTTCGTATTGGGTATTTAAGTTAGTTAGTCGAGCATCAATTATCTCGATACGCCGTTCAATGCGTTTTCGTTGGACATTGTGGTTTGAAAGGTTACTTGCGAGCAGTGCGGTGAGAATACCGATGAAGACGCTAGCAGATGTCGCGAGCGCCGTATAGAAACCTGTCACCATCCGTCAGTTATTTCCTTATTCTATGATTGAAACTTGCTCGCTCTAAAAGCGTTTGTCTCTGGGTAAGTCACAACATTCTATCGCTGGAGTACAAATCAGTGAACAAGAGAAGTATCGGGAACCATCGTTTCGTGTGCTTCAACTGGAAATCTGTCTGCGGAGATAGGGTGGGGCGCTGTAATTTTTTGGCGCTGTCGCCTTGGCGACACCCGCCAAGGGGGCGTTCACGCGAAGCGCGAAACGACCCCGCCGGCGTTGCGGTGCGATCGCGGTGCTGACCCCTGCCTTCGAGCCACTGGTGACAACCAGAGTTGCAGACGAAACCGTGGTAGTCAACCTAACTTGCAGAAAAGAGGGGTCCTGAGAGTGTTGCCACTACCCAGACCGGTTCACCGATCCGCGACCGCATCGACGAATCCGGTTTCAGTCCCACCGCCCGGCGTCGTCCAGGTCAGCTCGGCGCTACGGAGGACCGTGGGATCGTTCCCTGACTTCGACCACTTCTCGAGGGCCTCACTCGCGATCGTCGCGACAGTCTCGACGCTATCGGCCTTCAGTCTGGAACGGATCGTATCGATTCACATTCGGCGAGTCGTCGTTCTCGTCGGCCTCGAGCGTGGTACCGCTCTTCGTGGGATCTACCTGCCGTAAACTCGAGACCGTCACTCACGACCGTTGTCTCGAATAGGTGTCGGAGGGGATTTGAACAACGCCTGCGAACCTGCTCACTACGGTCGCAGAACCGCAGTCTCGTTCAAATCCTCCTCGTCCAATACGCGCCGCTCGCGAGTTTGCGAGCGGCGAGAATATGGGGTCGGAGGGTCCGCAACCGAGCGGTTGTTGATGCTTCGGTGCGACTGGTAACCGCCGTCTGCGTAATCTGTCGTGAAATATTTGTGATCTGTTGCATGGTCATTGGTCCCCCTCGTCGTTCGTGATGTCCATGTTCTCCGTGAGGGGCCGCCGGCGATCGAGATCCTGCTCGTGGTCGGGCTTGTCGTAGTAGCGCCGGATCGTCTCCGGCGACGCCGCGACGCGCCGGGCCACCTTCACGTAACTCAGCCCCTGGTTCAGCTGCCACGTGATCGACCCCGTCCGGATCGCGTGGGGCGCCCGACTCGAGGGACACTTACTCGCGTGCGTGCGCTGGGTGAACTTGCAGGTCGCCCGATTCCGCCCGTGCGGGCAGGCTACGTCCAGACACGGCTGGGTGACCAAATACGCCCACGAGCGGATTGTCCCCTCGGAGGCCCGGCCCTGCCGCGTCGTGAACAGTGGCTTCCGCCCCTGGTCGTCCCGGACGTCGAACCGCTCGCGAGCGACGTAATGCTCGATCGCGTCGGCGACGTCTTCGGAGACGATGACGTTCCGCTCGTGGTCCTTGCCGTCCTTCAGTCGCGTCGGCGGCCGATGACGGAACCGGAGCGTCCGCTCGTCAGGATCCCAGTCACCGAGATCGAGCGCACGGATGCAACTGATGCGGGGCCCGACGTGCCAGAGCAACTCGAGTAGCGCGTGCTTCGCGACGCCGTGATGGCGCCGGGAGTTCCGATAGAACTCCAGCAGCGATCGGGCGTCGGTGGCCTCGAGCTTGTCGTCGCTGGTCTCCTCCTCCTTCGACAGCTCCGGGATGTTCACCTTCGCCGGGAGATCGTCGTCGACGACGTCGACCGACGCACAGAAGTCGAGCAGTTGCTTCAGCGCGACCAGCTGCCCTTTCAGCGTCGTCGGAGCAACGTCGACCTCCTCGCGATGGGCGCGGTACTCGTCCAGGAGCCAGCCGTCGAGCTCGGACATCGACTCGATCTCGGCCTCCTCGGCCCACTCGACGAAGCGAGTGAGCCGATTGTTGTAGCTCCGGAGGGTGTTTTCCGTGTTCTCGGACTTCCGCCGCGCGAGGAACCTGTCTCGAGCTTCCCGTGGGGTCAGGTCTCGGTTCTGACTCATCGATCTATCTCGCTACTTTCGAAAACCTCATCGACGCTCGAGTGGCGGTCCTCGCACCAGCGGGTGAGACAGCGGCTACCGATTTTCTCGAGGCCGCACGTGGAACAGACCTCACTGCCCACCCGACTCACCTCCGGCCTCGTCGGGATCGATCCCACGGAAGCGCATGTCCGCCTCGGGGAGGTCGACGGCCGCGAACGCGTCGCGCGACTCCCACTTGTTCCGCAGCTCGCGACTGATGAACCGGTAGCCGCGACAGAGCGCGCACGTGTTGTTCCCGTGAGTACAGCGCCCGTTCGCGTGACAGAGATCGTCGTAGCACTCGATGTACTCGCCGGATCCGTCACAGCGGATGCAGCGGACAAATCCCTCGGGCGCTTCGCGAAGTCCGCCGTCGGCACGCAGCCGACCGCCTTCGAGGCGCTCGTCACAGCAACGCAGTGCAGCCTCGAGGTCCAGGTACCGCCGACCGCAAAGATCGCAGCTGTGACCGAACCGCTCGAGTCGGCAGGAGCGACACAGCGGGACCGGGACCTCTTCGTAGCCAAAGCCGTCCTGATGTGGGATCACGATCTCGCGGATAGAAACGTCGTGTCGCGGGACGACGTGTTCGCAGTCGTAGCAGCGAATCGAATGGTCGTCGGCGACCTCGCCGGCACGCTGCTCGAGCAGTTCCTCGGAGTTCGGGCGGGAATCTTCGGTCATCATGAATCACCATTCTGCCAGTTCTCGGGACTGCCCCAGCGGAACTGGGGATGCTCGTCCTCGTCGCGATCGCGTTCGAACAGCCGATCCTGGATATCCCTCTGGAGTGCGCGGCCGCTGCGATCGCGCGGTTCGTGCTCCGCGTGGTGGTGATCATCCACCCGCGCGGAGAGATCGTCCATCGCCTCGAGCAGTTCACACAGCACGGCGTTCTGGTAGCGTAGCTCGGTCGCGATCGCCTCCATCGCCTCCGCCTGCCGCTCGAGGACGTGCCGGTCGTCAGTCATCGAGCATCGCCTCCTCGGCCTTGACAACGCGCTGGAAGCGCTCGCGGTCACCGCCAGCGTCCGGGTGATGTTCTTTCTTCTTCGCTCGAGCCGCCGCCTTGACGACGCCGTCGTCGGCGTCCGGCGAGATCTCGAGAACCTCGTGCGGCGGTTCACTCGCGACAACGGCGTCGTCGTCTGCAGCTGGCAACCGGGCCGTTGCGAACTCGGACTGGCCCGTGGCGACCGGCCGATTCTCCATCTTCCGCTTTTCGGCGACGTACAGCCCGATCGCGCGAGCGTTGTCCCGCGGCCGCGTGTAGTAATCACAGGCAACCGCGAACTGGTCACCGCCCATCGACCACCGAAGCACGACACCCGGATCTTCGGGCTGGGGCTGGTTCGCGTACGGGTAGTTCGGGTCCCGAGACTGGTGGTCCATCGCTGTCTCGAGCCGCCAGTCGTCGACACCCAGCCGATCCATCTCGGTCTCGATATCGTTGATCGACTGCTCGAGATCGACGTCGAATTTCGTCGTTCGCTTACGTTCGGCCGTCTCGGTCTGCTCGAGTTCTGCTGGCCAGTTGAGCGTCATCGCTGACCACCGCCCAGGTGGGCGCAACTGATCCGGTAGCGCTGACACTCGGAACACCAGACGGTCTCGGGCTCGCTGATCCAGTTCATGCGCAACCACCCGCGTTCGGGTTCTCGGTCTGACAGCGCGGACAACGTAGCGGGTTGACCAGCGGGTGAACCGACCGACCACAGTCCGGGCAGTCCCAGAGTCCTCCGTCCGTCGCAATCTCTTTCTCCTGCTCTTCGTCCTCGTCCTCGCAGTTATCGCTCGGGAGGCCGTGGTACTCCTCGAGGCGTTCAGGACAGACGTCGATCGAGTGACCCGACAGGTCGCAGTATCCGCACGGCATCACTCGCCACCTCCGTCGCCGTCCACGGGCAGCCAACTCGGGCGCGGGCCGTTCGGTCCGAGGCCGTGAACGCGCCGGATCTTCTCCTCTTCGCGGAGCCGCCGGCAGTACTTCGCGACGGCCTTCCGACCGCGGTCGATCTCCCCGGCGATCGTCTGCGTCGCGACGCCGCCGTTCGCGCCGTCGGTCTCGCCCGCGGCCGCCAGCTCGCGGATCGCCTCGAGCGTCGCCTCGCGCGCTTCCGGCGGCCGCCCCATCTTCGAGGACATCACTCCTCACCTCCGTCAGCAACGACCTCGCGTTCCTCGCGCTCGCCGACGGCCAGCCCGAGCGCGTCGGCTCGGCGCTCGACGCGATGCTTGAGCATCCGCCGACCGGCGTCGGTCAGCTGGTACTCGTTGGTTCGCCGATCCAGTTCGACGATCTCGACAAAGCCGAACTCCGCGAGTTCGTTCAGGTTCGGGTAGAGTCGGCCGTGGTTGACCTCCTCGCCACGGTCGTCCTCGAGGTCGCGCTTGATCGCCAGCCCGTACGACGTCTCGCCGTCGCGCTTGAGGCGGGCGATCGCCTCGAGGCAGTCCCGCTGGAACGCGGAGAGGTCGCCCCACGTCGCGCTGCCGTCCGCGACGATCTCCCGATCGCCATCGTCGTCATCGTCTCGGTTGCGTCGGGCGCGGTGTTTCGCCTCGGCGAGACGGTCGTCGCCGAACGTCTCGCGCGCGATCGCGTTCAGCACGTCCAAGTCGGCGACGCCGTCGCCCTCGAGCGCGGTCTCGAACAACTCCGCAAGGACCGCGCGTGTGATCGGTTCTGGGATCTCGCTGAACTCGAGGCCGTAGTCCGTGATCCGGCGGAAGCCGTTCTCTCTGTACCGGCAGCCGTTCCACTCGGACTCTGCCATGTACCACTCGCCGCCCGAAGCGGGTGCGAAGCGAATCTTGCGCTGCGTTCCGCCCGCCGTCTCGTAGCAGAGCGTCAGGCTCTGGGACGGACTCGTAGCTGTCTCAGAAGTCGATTCCGCAGTCGTTGCGGGGTTGTTAAGTCCCCGCGTCGTGTCGTCTTGCATGGCTTTCGTACCTCGGATACGAGAGCCGCGCGGACCCGGTGTCACCAGCACCGGCCCGCAGATTTTGTGCGGACCCAACTGACAGTCAGGTCCACGTGGATCTCTCGTGACCCACAGTCTTGTTCCTGCAAACATAAACCTAACCCACAGAACCAAGTGTCTAACACTTGTTTTTGTGGGTGTGCGAAATGCTATGAAAATAGTAAAAACAGAACCGTGCCTTGAAGCACGGGATGGAACCGAGGTTGGCAGAATGGATGACTCCGGTTGATAGAGACATCCTTGAACTCCTTCGGAACGAGGGTGGCGTGAAGGAGCTTGTTCTGACACCTCGGGTGATTTCCGACAATACGGACTGGTCAAGGGATACGATTCGCGAACATCTGATGATACTACGTGAAAAGGGCTTAGTCGAGTACTACGACGAGCCCGGAGCAGTTCATCAGCTAACCGACGACGGTAGAGGGTACATAAACGGCGAGGTCCCGCCCGAAGACTTCGAGGACGACGAAGAATAGCCCCACAGACCACCTTCATGTTCGCGGCCGAGACTTTATCCGACAAGCCGCGGCCAACGCCAGCATGCTCCCGACCGATCACCCACAGGACGACCTGCTGATCGCCGACGCACTGCTTCGCCACCACTACCGCCTCGAGGACGACGCGCCCGACCGGGCGAACCGCGCCCATGACCTCGCGGCGGCGATCGTCGAGCGACATGGCCTCTCCCTCTGCGAACTGCAGCGACAGATCGATAGAGGAGCCTACAGCTGACGCCGCGCTCATTCTTCGACACCCTCGATCCCGATCCGCTGCAGCAGCGGCTCGATCCAGTTGGGAACCTCGTCGGGCTGGCCCGCTCCATGAAGGTCGATCAGCCCGGCGGTCCGGTCCTCGACGGCGAAGATCCAGGTCTGGCCGCCGTCGACCGAGACGTCGACCCGCCGCTTGTTGTTCGGCGAGCCCGTGATCTCGATATCGACGGTCCGCCCATCGTCCAGTTCGGTCCGCAGTCGCGGTTCGTCAGCGTTGTCCTCGAGGGTACGAATCGACATGCTCGAGAGAACATCACAGATGGGAATAAGTCCAGAGCGGAGGCGAACGGAAAACGACCGATATCGACTCTCCCGGCCGATTACGTCATTGAGAGAGCGTCTACTTCGGATAGCGGAAAACGAACGGAAACGAACGGAAAACTCAGAACTCGGGGACGGCGTAGGATTTCCCCTTCCCGTTTCCGTTCGATTCGATCAGGCCGTACTTCTCCTCAAGGTTCTGCAGATACTTCCGCCGCGTACTCTTTGCGCGGGGATCCTGAGCGCGCTGCTCGTAGGTCTCGTGGAGTTCTGTCGACGGGACTTCCTCCGCGGATTCGATGATGTCGTAGAGCAGTCGCTTGTGCGTCCCGAGATCTTCGACGCGCTCGAGGTGGATCTCCTTGAGGGCCGCGTCCCGCTCGGCGTCGACGACATCAACGGTGATCTTTGAGCGGTCGTCACTCCGCTCTACCGCCCGTGCCGAGCTACGTAGCATCCCGATCGCCTCGCGAGCGTCGCCCGCAGCGGCGTCGGCGATATGCTGGACTGCGTCGTCGGTGATTGTCCCCGGCCGCAGCCCGGCCTGGATCCGCGCCTGAAGGATGTCGACCAACTGCGCGAGCGAGAAGCGCTTGAGTCGGATCGGCTCGGCGCTGCGCAACCGGCTGGTAACGCGGCTATCCAGTCGCGCGAAGAGATCGTCCTCGTCGATCGTGACCGCGACGACGATCACATTTGGCGTGTCGATCAGCGCCTGAAGCGTGGTGTCGTCCTCGAGGACGTCGACCTCGTCGACGATCGCGATGACGCGCCGGTCGCTCTCTCGCAAGCGGTCGATGAACGAGCTGGTCGGCGAACCGGTCTTCCTGAGATCAGCCCCCAGACCTGCGTCGCGCATGATACCGTAGAGGACCTCGGACTTCGAAGACCCGGAGATGCAGTTGTGATAGCCCCAGCGGAAATCGAGTGTCTCCCGCTCAAGCTCGCGGACAACGAACTTCGCGAGCGTCGTCTTCCCGGTTCCGCTGGGCCCGAAGATGAGCGCGTTCTCGCCGATATCGCCGTCGGCGATCGGCTGGAGCGCGTCGGCCAACTGGCGGATCTTCCCGTCCCGGTGGTGGAGATCGCTCGGGACGTGGCGCGGCCGGAGCGCTCGAGCGTTCTTGATAGTCATAACTGGTATTCTATATTGATAGTCAATAAATCAGATTGATGTGAAAGTACTCAATGGCTGCTCGATTCGAAAGTATGTTTCGCCAGTCCAGCGCCGGGGAGGAGCCGCTGGGTGAGACCAACCGATCCTCAACAGGCCGCGCCGCCGCGTCCCTCCAGAATGCGGACCGTCGCGATCGGCACGCTGATCGTGCTTCTGTAGATTCCTTTCTTACAGATTCGAGAAGATGAATCGGCCATACACTACATATCAGTACTGCACACGTGAATATGAGGAACGCTAACTTTATTGCTCTACAAAATTGACAGCTTCTATCAATGAGGCACAAATATATACCTGAAAAATTCCAACCGTATGCAGAACGAATACTCCCAGACTCAATTACCACTAAACAGAAAATTTCCGTCTTTTCCGTCTTTTTCATAGCGGTATTTCTTCGCCTTAGAAATCTCCCGACATGGTTCAATCGTGTCCATGACTATGATGAGGGTGCATGGGTGCTTGCTGCACGACTCATCGGTCAAGGAAAATCGCTTTACACAGATGTCTTTTTTGTACATCCACCGCTTTATGAATATGTCCTAGCCGGATTATACGCTATCACAGGGTACGATTTTCTCTACGCCAGATACCTCTCGGTCGTGTTTTCGCTCCTTGGATTGGCAGCTATCGGTTACGTTGCGTATGAGTTATTCCACATTGAGGCAGCAATTATCGCATTAGCACTCTCTGCGTTCAATCCAATCAACGTGTACATCAGCCGGAGAGCTGTTCAAGAGCCACTTGCAATTCTTTTCCTTTCTCTCGCTATTGTTGCTCTTCTGCCGCTCATCCGCGGCGAAGATGCACGGTTACGACGGTATGGGCTTGCGGGTATCGCACTCGGGCTAATGACCGCCACGAAATTCGTCTTCCTACCGGCAGTGCTTGGAGTCGGTGTCGGGGCGCTCGCCATCTTGGTTCTGTCTGTATTTGAATCGGATACCGAGAGCCTATCGGCAGCAAAATCCTTTGCCACTCTCGTCGTGTCGACAATTATTGGATTTCTTCTCGTGACGGCACACCTCTGGCTGACGATCCCAGAAACGTTCCTTGAACAGACAGTTCTTATTCACATAGGCAGAGATGGAACAGGCTCGTTCCCCTCGTTCTTGAGCGCCATCGAAAACTACCAGCGAAACTCGAGTTGGCTATCTTGGTACTATCTCCCGATGCTCGCAACATTTCCAGCAATCCTGCTGATTCTGGCGCGCCCCATCTATAATATCTGGAACGGTGACGAGTACAGCACTCAGAATCTGTTCATGGGGTGTGGACTTCTCGCGGCATTTTTGCTGGCGCAGTTTCTCTCCTACCTTCCTCGATACTATATCGCGCTGTACCCGTTCATGACGCTGGGATTGGCTGGACAGATTCCACGAGATATATGGACCTCTCTCAGGCAGGGAACGGTCAGTAAGCGGATGAAGATCCTTGTCATATCGGTTTTACTCTGTGGGTTTCTGGTCTTATCCCTCCCTATCCCATATGTCTTTCACGGGTATGATGTCACGTGGCAGATCGCACCTAACGGCGAGACTGATGCTTATGAGCAAACAACGGACTACCTCGAATCCCAGAACGCGAATGTAGTGTATTCGTCAAATCCCACGCTTACAGCCCTAACTGACGACGTCACGACGATCAACGAGTATGAGTCGTTTGCCCATCTCTACATGAGAGACCAACAACCAGAGGAATACGCAAAGCAGATACTGTCTAAGAACCCGGATTACATCGTACTTGACCCGTGGTTGCGGAGTTGGGCTGGGGACTGGCAAGCGTCAAATGACCAGTTTATGGCGACCATACGTGAAAATTCAGAACTGGTGAAGGCTGTCCCGATGGGTGATGGCGGGTATATTGGAATCTACGAGCCATCGAACGAATCGACAAACGTGATATTTAACGGCGACCTCCACACCGTTAATGGTGAAAATGCCATCGGATGGCGGACGTTGACGAACGTTAGAGGCGGCGACAGCGCGTCTTTATCGGCCCAAGATAACAGCCTTGAGATCGCTCTCTCACAGGATGGGGTAGCAGAAACCGAGTCCGGTTGGGCCCACGCCGAAACAGCACAGTTGATCAGGTTCCCGGAAGAGCCGATCCCCATGTGCGTCAAGACCTCAACCAACTCAAGCCTTGGTGAACCGAGATCTGTTGAGGCGGGCGCATCAGTAACACATGACGGTAACCGCTTGATGTTTGCCCTTTCACAGGAGGCAGAGGATACCACGGTAGTTGACGGAGATGGATGGCGATATGTGGTGCTTCCGGCGGAATCAGGCTACCATACGCAGACACTCAACATCAGCGAATACTGGAATGAGTCTTGGGAAGAACCAGATCGCGTATCGCTCGCGATATATGTCGCTGCACACGCTGAGAAGCCTGGTAAACACTCACTCTCCGTGAAATCTGTTGGCACAGCCTGCTCCTGAGGAGTCGAATCCCTACAAGCGCCCCCAATCATCTCACAGTTGTACCTTCTCGTTACAACACGTTCGGCCGATATCGAGAAATGGTCTACCCGGGACCGATTACTCCCTGTGCGTTCCCATATGACCGGAGGTAACCAATGTCCCAGCTTACCGATCCCGTAGCGTAGAATCCTCAGCTGTAAGATAATCAGTGTGAAATCCTGAAACACGAGGTCGGGCTGACTGACTGTCGGGCCTCCAGGCGCCACGACTTGTGTGACCTCGATCCGCTCGCAGTCGTGCTTCTCCGGGAGCCGGTGTCAGCACAAAATATGTCCTTGCAGAACGAACACGCACTCGAAAGACCGTCCCCTCCCGAACAACCCGAGTAGTCACAGTCGCTCATCAGTTATTGGAACTGACGTTATAACTATCTTGAATCTACTGACGGCTCAGAACCCACCGACAGCCGCAACTCTCCCTGCGTGCCGCCGTTGAGCGTGTAGACGACCCAGCCGATCACGCCGACAAGCGTCCAGGGCGTGACTTCCCCGCCCCAGTTGAGCAGCGCGATCGGTGCGATCGCGACGCCGACGATCGCCGGGGCGAGCAGGACCAATCGCTCGCGAATCGGGGCCCGCGGCTCGAACCGGAATCCGACGTGAAGATAGAGCAGATCGATCGTGACGACCTCGCCGCCCAAGACCCACGCCGCTGCGGCGTGGGTCAGCTCGTGCAACCAGGCGCCGAGGACGGGCGCGCCGAGCGCGGCGAGCGCAAGCAGGACGACACTCATCGGCCCATCCTCCAGGTCAAGACGAGACCGCCGACTGAGAGGACGGTCAGCATCGTCATCACGACGATCTGAAGCGCACCCGCGGGGAACGCGACGAAGATCACGCCCGCGAGGATGATCGACAGGACAACCGGGATCAACGGCGAGCTACCGACGACGAAGAAGGCGACGAGGATGACGCCCCAGATCACCGATGGCATGAGCATCTGCAACGTGGGATCACCGCCAGCAGTGATCCAACACTGGAAGCTCTCGAACCATTCTCCTTCGAGGAACAAGTCAGCCGCTTTAGTTTCACATGCCATTGGAATCACAGCTCTCTCTGTGCGAGCCCGTAGATGATCATCCGGCCGGCAAGAAGCCCGACCGGCGCGTGCAGGAACACGACGATCTCGGCCGGGAGGCCGACGTTGATCATGATCCGCGGGCCCGCACTGAGCCCGCCGACGAACGTCTGAATCGCGCCGGTCCCGATCGTGGTCAAACCGACGATCGACTCAGCTGAGACGCCGCCGGACTCGATCGTGTTGAGTCCGTTCACGGCAGTCTGGAGTCCTTCGCCAGCGCCGAGTGACGTCGAGACGCCCATGGCTTTCGCGATGCCGGTCGCCTCGAGCAGCGCGGCGCTCGCGCTGAACCAGATCCAGAACAGGACGATGCTCGTTGTTGCTCTCATTGACATGGTTGAATCACCTCACTGCGGCCCCCTCGCGTTCCGAACCATCCAGAGGACGCTGAGCATCAGCGCCACGACGATCATGATGCCCGAAACCACTCCCGGGAGTACCCCCAGCATCCAGAACAGTCCAGCCGTCAGCGACGTGACGACGCCGCCGATGCCGACGTTCGCGGCTGAGAACAGGCCGGCGACCAGTAGGATGATCAGGATCGCCACCAACTCGAGGACGCGATCGCCGATCCCCTCGGTCGGGTCGCCGAGTCCTGGTCCGATGACAGTGGATCCATTGACGTCCGACATCTCGCCATCAGGATCAGTGACCGTTGCTGACCACTCGACGCGGTAGGTAGTCGCGTTGGGATTCTGGACCTCGTCGGGGACCGGGAACCGCTCTTGAATGCTCTCACCGTTTGTCCACGTTTCGCTGGCGATGACCGTGTCTCCTCCGCGTTCGACGATCTTGACCTCAAGTTCATCGAAGCCGCGGTCGGTGTCGTACACGAAATCGATCGCGTCGCTTCCCTCAACGTAACTGGCGTTCCAGCGATAGCCGACATCCTCGTCTTCGAACTCGTAGTCCAGCTGGTCGACTTCAAGGACGACGTTCTCGCTGGCGGTCGCCACGTACGGCCCGAGTTCTCGGATCCGTCCGGAGTCCATGTCCTCGACCTCGATTAGGTATCGCTGATCGCGCTCGAGGACGGTGCTGAACTCACCCGTCCCGAAGACGTCGCCGACGACGGTCTCGTAGGTAGTCGACCCGTTGCGGTCGACTGGTTTCTGGATGAGGATCCGAGTGCTATCTTGGTCGAACTGGCCGGTCGGGTCGTCAAGTTCGAACCGCGATGTGACCGTCTCTGCGTTCTCCGGAAGTAGGAACGCACTCTGCTGTTCGTAGAGCGACCGGATGATCGTCTGGCGCGTGATGTAACCGTCGGCCTCTACTTGGATCGTATACTCTTCGTCCACTGGAAGGCCAGACATGTCCACCGTACCGTTCGAAACCGTCCGCCTCTCGACTGTATCGTCCGATCCGAAGAACGTGATTTCGACGTTCACGTCATCGGTAACCAACTGGTCCGGATCGCTCTCGTTGTAGATCCGCAGCTCGTCGGGAACCTGGAACGAGTGCGATTCGCTGACGGTTTGGTTCAGGCTGTCAGTCGCGGTGACCTCCCAGGTATTGGTCCCGCTCACAGTGTCTGAGCTGTCGATCGAGACCGACGCGGTACCGGACCCTCCAGAGACAGTCTCCGATCCGATGGTCTCTCCGTTAAGAGTGAAATCGACGGAGATCTCGTCATCGATCGATGAGGAGACGTCAACCGACAACTCGGTTGGCGCTGAACTCAAATCGCCCGTCGGCGATGCATCCGTCACAGACAGGTCGACCGTGGCGCCCGATTCGAACTTGAGGTCTCTGCTTCCATCTGTTGCGAACGTGATCTCTCCGTCCGAGTTGACATCGGTCGCCTCGAGGATCGCTCCGGTGTCGGCGTCGATGACCGCGACCCGGTCCGAATCGCTGAAGCCACCGACCGTCATCTGGGTCTGACCGCCATCGGCGTGTTCGACGGTCATCACGTGGCCCTCTCCGACGCCGATCGAGTGGTAGGAGACGGCGGTTGCATCGCCGTCGATGACGATGCGCTCCCGGTTTTCGATGTCCGCCGTCAGTGCTGCCTCGGATGCGTTGATGTCTGAGAGCTGTGTCCAGGTGCTGTCGCTGCCCCAATTATCGACGCGCACGTACGTGGAGTTGTTCGAGTGGAAGGTGCCTTGCGGGGACAGATCGACGGTGTGATCGTCTGGGAACGGGTTTTCAGAGTCGGTCTCGACACCGGTGCCGAGTTCGACGGAGGGCCCGTCGGTTTGCTCGAACGTGATCCCGGACCCCGCCTCCCAGGTGTAGCTGAGGGCGCCGTAGACGAGGACGGGAGTCAGTGCGATCGCGACGCCAAGCATGACTAACAGTGCTGCTTGCTTCCGATCGATTCCGCCCTCGTCTTCGTCTGTCATGTATCAGTTTTGTGTTGGTTTAGTCAGCGGTCAATGCGTCTCAGGACTGTTCGCGTTTCAGGTATGCCTCGAGCAGCGTCTCGTCGAGCGTCTGGTGATACGCCTCGAGCAGTTCGTCGCTATCCAGATGATCGAAAGTGTTGTTGCTCATAGTTGCACCTTCCCGCCACTGGTTTCGATCCAGATCGTGCTATCGTCGGTGTTTTCGATTACGGTGCCGCGACGATACGTCTGCGACGGAGCGTTTCCAGAGCCGGCAGCTTCTTCGCTGAATCCGTTCACTGCTTGAAAGTCGGAGTAATTCAGCCCCTCACTGACGCGTTCAGCCTGAATCGAGAGATCGTCCGCACCGGGACCGATCACTCCCTGCGCGTTGCCGTATGATCGCAGGTAACCGATGTCACCGCTGACGCTCCCTGTCGCGTAGAAGCCACGGCCGTTGCCCGATCCGTCGAAGTTGTTGTTAGTGATGAGCGACCGGATCGACAAGTCGTTGACGTAGTACGCCTCGACGCCGTGGAAGTCGTTATTCCACGTATAGCAGTCGCCAATCTGGATTTCTTCCAGCGGCGTGCTTGAGGTACCTTCGAGATGGACCCCACGACCGAGGTTCGAACTCGACCAGAGTGACCGGATTCGGACCTGTTTCGTCGCTCCCTGAAACCACGTTCCTTTGCCATCGTTGCTGTCCGTATGCAGGATGAAGAACTCTGGCTCGTTTGCACCGACGAAGTTGGCCCCATGGCGGCCGTTGAGGATGGATTCGACCACTACGAACTTATTGGCTTCAACGAGGTTTTGCTCAGCCGAGCCGGGTGTATCGTAGTAGAGTCCGTCTTCGCTTCCGCCGCTGCCGGTGATCCCCTCGAGGAAGGTGTTGACGACCGTGTTGTCGTGAAGATCGCCTTCCCAGTGGAGTTGCCGGTTCCGGTTCTCCCGTGAAATAATGTATTCGATATGGTTCCAGAGGGAATTATTGGAACCGAGGAGTTTCACGCCATCATAACATCCGTTCACGTCGAATCCGGCCAGCTTACAGCGGGTGAAGTCGTCTCCCCGAACACCCGCAACCGATGTCGTGTTGTTGTTCGGGTCCCGCACCCGGATTATTCCCGAGGTCCACCCGTTGATCCCGGAGAAATCGATGGCCGGGAAGTCGCCGCCCGGCTCGATCCGTGTTCCCTGTCCAATAAACCACGTCTGCCCCGACTGTGGTGTGACGCTACTGGAGACCACGAAGGTACCGGGATCCCAAATCACAGCCCCATCGACGCCAGCGTTGTCGACTTTGGTAACTGGGTCGTCGCCTTGAGAGATGACCTTGATGTTAGAGAATTCCTCTGCACCGACCGAGGTCGCATCGATATGGTCTGTGTTCTGATACAGCCCATCAGTGTAGATCGCCCCGATCGGATCGCTTGACGTTCCGAGCTGATCGATCCCGGTTACTGCGTTCGAGGACTGCGCCTCGACGGTCCCGGTCGCCTTGACGATCGCGGTCGGGATCGCGGCGCCGTAGGCGACGAGGCCGATCGCCGCGAGCGCCTGCCGTCGGGTGAGTCCGATATCGAGCAGGCTCCCGAGCGTGACCTTCTTGCCGCTCTCGTCTTCGACTGCGAGCTCCTCATCGACTCGGGTCTCGAGCTGATCAACGCGCTGTTCGAGCTGTTCGATCTCCGGTTCGCCGTGACTGTCGGTACTCATGCGTTCTCACTCGTTTGCTGGTTGCTGGCGATCAGGTCCGCCAGTGTGACCGTAGATCCGTCAGGACGCCTGACGGACGCTTCTTCGCGGACGATATCCTCCAGATCCTCAGTGGTGATCTCAGACATGCTATCTACCTCGAGGAGCCGTCATCCGCTCGCGACGGAAGTACCAGAGCGTCGCCCAGACGAGTATGTAGGCGATGTACATCAGCGGCATCCAGCGAAGGACTGTATCGGCGATGTCCGTCGCGTCCGATGCCAGCCCGGCCTGCTGAACCGCCCCGTTGTTCGCGACGATCTCGAGAATCGGCTCGTACATCACGCCCGTGAACATCGTGATCGCGGTCAGGATGAACAGACCCGAGATGAACACGGCGACGCCCCTCACAGACGACCACCCACGTTGGCCTCGTACGCGGCCGCAGCGATCAGCTGGATCGCTCCGAACCCGACCGTGATCAAATGGAGATGCGTCCAGGCGAGTCGGACGTAGCTCTGCCCCTGCTGCGAACTCTCCCTCGACGTCTCGTTGGCCGCGATATCGAGCATCTGATCGGATGCTGGCTCAAGGACCATCGCGAGCAGGAACGCGATCACGATCGTCGCCAGGAACACGGCGATGTTGTACGTGAGCGCTCGATTATCGTCTTCGAGGCCGATAGGACGCCTACCAGTCATCGAACCCCTCCAGTTCAGCCTCGAGTTCAGTCAACTCACGCTCGATCTCGTCCTGCGGATCATCTGCCGGTGCCGGCGCATCGAAGTCCGTGAGGCCTGGATCCGGCAACTGACGCTCGATGCGGTCCTGGACCCAGCCGCCAGTGTTGGTCTCGACCGCGTCGAAATCGGATTCGAGACCGGGCGTTCGTGGCCGACGTGGGCGCTGGTACGACTGAGATCCAGATCCGTAGCCGTACTCAGTCCCGAACGTCTGACCGGTGCTTTCAGCGAACGTATCGTCGAGCGCCTCGTCGAGTTGTGCATCAGTCGCCGCCGTTGCCTCGAGAGCAGCCTCGATTTCGGCAGCGGACTCCGCAGCACTCGCACCCAGATCCTGATCGAGTTGCGTACTGAGATCCTGCTGGGCCTGTGCGTCTGCTGCCTGGGCTGTCGCGATCTCCTGATCGAGTTGCTGGTCGGTCTCGGTGACCGACTCGAGCGTCGTCTCGATCTCGGCCGCTACGTCTGCCGCAGTGTCCTCGGTAGTGGCCGACACGGACTGTTCGACCGTCTGCGTCTCCTCGAGGCCCTGTTCGATGCCGTCGGCCATCGTCCCTGCAACCGATTCGTCGATGCTCTCGAACTGCGGGCGATCCTCAACAACCTCGAACTCGGTTGTATCGTCGATGACTTCCGGTCGGTCTTCATCGACTGCACCGGCTGCGGTGTCTGTCTCCCCGCCTGGGCCCGGCTCCGCGGCCTCGAAAGAGTCGACGACCGGTTCCATATCAACGTCTGACGTACCACCTTTGTCCTCGATCGAGACAGAGTCAGGCTGCTCAGCGAACTCCTCATCCGCTTCTGTGCTATCAGGCTCTGCATCATCGACGCCCTGAATCCCGCCGATGGTGACGATCTCGTCGGTGGATTCCTCTTCGACGTCCTCGAGGACGCTCTCCTCTTCGGTGACCTCCTGACCGATAACGACCGTCTCCTCGGGGATCATCTCCTCGGGGACCAGCGGCTCTTCCTCCTGGACCGGTTCCTCATCGTCCTCTTCTCCGTCTTCCTCTTCGTCCTCCTCTTCTTCCTGCGCACGCTGCTCGGCGTAAGCGAGTGCTGCTTCGGCCGGCAACTGGATCTGCCCGTCCTCAATCGAGACGTCGCCCTCGCTGATCCCATCGGGGACGACGACCTCGAGCTCACCTTCGGAGCCCTGGAGCGACTCGGGAATCGAGATCTCACGAAACTCCTCTGTCCCGTCGGCCGGCGTTTCGATCTCCGAGGGCGTTGCTTCCTCGTCCGCTGGCACGGCGATTTCGTCTTGTCCCCAGTCGACCCGATCCTCTGGCGCCTCGATCTCCGTGGTCGCCGTTGCGGTCACCTCTCCGGGCCCAGAGCCGTACCGATCAGCAGCCACCGATCCAGCGATCGCAGCGCCGCCGAGTACCGCAGCGCCACCGAGAACTGCTTCCCCAGCTGGCGTCGGTTCGGCAGCCGCTATCGGTGCACCGGCCGCAACGACTCCCGGGACGGCCGAGTCGCCGATCTCTGCTTGGACGTCCTCGGCATACTCTGCGACCTCTGCCCCGACCCGGATAGCCTCCGTCTGGGCATCGAACGGCGCCGTCCCGACCGCTTCGGCTGTTGCTCTCGGGTTGTCGACAGCGGTTGCAGCCGTTCCCACAGCCGTCGCGCTCGCCGATGCCGGGGCAGTCGCGATCGTCTCGAGGGTGTCGAACTGCTGTTCTCGAGTCGTCGGTTCGATCTCGTTCAGATCGTCGCTGACTCGGGATTCGACCTCGACAGCCGTCCCGACCGGGTCACGCACGGAGATGTTACTCGTGTCGATGACATCCTCCTGGTACGCATCGACGAGTTCACTGCCGTACTCGAGGGGGCCATCGACTTCGCGCGGGTCGACGTGGAAGTTACTCAGCTCCCGATCGACGACAGCCGAGCCGACGTTTCCGACCGCGTCGGCGACATCGCCTGGATCCGACGCTTCTGCAACCAGCGTCGACACCTCGTCGCGTGCGACTGAGATCGGGCCCCCTCCGTCCGCGCCTTCGATCTCGGCTTCGAACTCACCGTCGTCTTGGCCGACGATCTCGACATCGCTCGGGTCGACATCCTCTTCTTCAGCGATCTGTTCCCGCGCTCGTTGACGGCGCGCTTCCTCGGTCAGTTCGACATCGAACTCGGACACGTCACTCGGAGACCCTTCCGCCATCCGCGATGCGAACTGCTGGGACTGCTGGATGTCGTCCTCGCTACGAGGCGTCACCACGATATCGTCAGTACCGAGGTCCGGGTTCTCGGCTGAGACCTGCTCACGAATCTGTTGAGCCCTGTACTCTTCGGTAAACTCGAGGGTGGGCCCTCCAGTTCCGAACTCCACGTCCTCGATGTCTCCGCGGTCGAAATCGGGGCCGGTATCGATGAATGGCAGCAACTGATCTGCCTGTTCGACCAGAGCGTTCTGGTCGGGGTTCACCGCCGACTCGATGACCATCTCTTCCCGAACCTCGTCACTCGGACGCGCAGCGCCTGTCTCCTCATCGATCACGACATCGCTGGGGCTGACATCGACGCTTGACTGCTGGTTGATCTGCCTCGCGGCGATCTCGCGCTGCACTGACTCCGCCGGTCGCGCCTCGCCATCCTCGAGGACGATATCGGAGGGAGAGACATCGGACTCGGTCTGACGATCAAGTTCGGCCGCGGTTGCGCGGCGCTGGAGATCTTCGGATGGCTGCGCCGAGAACGATCCGTCGCTGCCGAAATCGCTGGGGTTTACCTCGTAACCCAGCGTCTCTTCGACATCACCCTCAGCCTCGTCTGGCGTCGGCGACGAGATCTCGTCGATAGCTGAGCTGGTTGTATCGACAATATCTTCGAAGTCTGATTCGCCAGAGAGGAAACCAGCTATCTCTCCGCCAACATCTTGGATCCTGTCTATCAGTCCACCGCCCTCGATATCGGCGCTGAACTCGCCGTCTTCGACATCAACGTTGACCTCGTCTGGATCGACATCCTGTTCGTCGGCGATCTGTTGGCGGACGACTTCTTCTTGATACTCTTCACTGTAGAGCTGCCTTTCGAGTTCAGCCGAGGGGACAACTTCTCCGCCCCAAACTTCGAAATCCTCCGGCGTAGCGTTGATACCTGTCTGGCGCTCCCACTCGCGCGTCGCTTCTAACTTCGCATCCCAAATAGCCTCCTCACGGGCTGCTTCTTCCGCTTCTTCTTCTGCACTGGACGTGAGTTCAGCACCGACGACTTCGCCGTCTTCGGTTTCAACACGGACGTCTTCTTCTGGGTCGACATTGATGACATCGACACTCTGGGCGACTTCCTGTCTCGCGGCTCGCTTCTGAGCCTCGAGCGTCAACTGTGCGCCAGTGACTTCTCCGTCCTCAGTTTGGACCTTGATGTCCTCGTTCGGATCGACGTTGATGACGTCGATCTCTTCGTCAAGTTCCTCCGCGGCCTGTTGGCGAGTCGCCCGCTCTTGGGCATCCAGCGTCAGCTCTGCTCCGGCGACATCGTCGCCCTCCATCTGGAACTCGATATCGTCTTGGCTGAGGTCGATGATCTCGACCTCTTCGTCGAGATTCCCACTAACAACACGCCGCTGGGCGCTCGTTGTGAGTTCGCCTTCGATGCGACCGTCTCGAACCGTCGTCTCGACATCGCCCGGACCGATATCGACAGGCTCCTCGTCAGAGACTTCTGCGGCGGTCTCCTCCCGCACGCTCTGCGCGCGACGTTGCTCTTCGCGGCGCTGCTGTTCGAGTTGCAGCTGCTCATCTCGACTAAGGTCGGAGATGTTACCGCGTGGTGCTTCTCCAGGTCGACGCTGCTGTTGTTGGCTCTCTGTATAGGGGCTGGACCTGGAGCCATCTGGGTCGCGCGCGGACATCTATCAGCCCCCGCTGCGGGACTGAATCGTCCCGTTTGCACGGTAGATGATGAGTTGTTCTCCAGACGATGCGAGCCCTCGAGCCTTCGACTTCGCCCGACTCTTCTTCCGATGGTTCGATTTCGTGACGCCGTTTTTCGTAACGCGCCATCCGTTTCCGTTTGGTAGTACTTTGACTGTCATTTCAGATTCCTCCAGTTTCTTGGATCTCCTCGATCGCCGCCTGGAACATGCTGAGCAGTGCCGTCGCACCTCCGACGACAGCGACCCACGCCACTTGCGGGTAGCTCACGGTCTCAGACGTTCCGCCGCTGTAGACGACAATCTCGAAGCTCGAGACGGCGACGAGCCCCCAGAGAACGAAGATAAACGCTGAGATGACGATCCCCGTTCGGCGATCGACGCGAATTCCGCCGATGGTCCCTTTCGTCCCAGCTGCGATCACAAGTGCTGTGCCGACAGCTCCAATGACGAGCAGGACGAGGTACAGCGAGAGGATCATGATCGAGCCAGTACCCCCAGCGTTGCGATGACAAGTCCGACCATCATCACGAATGGAAGGATCGTGGAGATCTCGACCCCGCTCGCGAACAGTTCAGCGATGCCGTCCATCTGGGCGCTGTCTGCACTGCTCTCTTGGTAGGCAACGGAGATCGCGCCACCACCAGCTAACAGAGCAACTCCCAGGGTTACGATGGCAAAAATGCGGGTCATGGGTCAGAGGCGGGTTTACCGCTTGTTAGGCCCTCATCCGCTGGACGACCGCGATGACCACGCTTGCGAGGAGCACGATCATCACGATCGGGACGAACTCCATCGAGTCGCCGAAGCCCTGAGTGATGGAGTCGACCGTTCCAGCCAGCGGGCTGTAACTCTCGTTCGATTCATTAGTTGACATAGTCGGCAGCGCCTGCTCTGTCTGAGCGAAGATCAGCACGCCGACCATCGCGACGACACCGATCACGACGACCGTGATCACGGTGCCGGCCTGGGCAGCTCGGACGATCGCCGACTCGCTCTCGGTCGGGTACCGCGACCGGGCCCGTCGGAGCTGAAGCCGGTAGGCCGACTTGAGCCATGCTCGAGCGAACGCGAATAGTGCGATCAGATCGGCGAGGCGTTTGCTGACGTTCATGGCGAGATCACGCTCGCATCCGCTGGACGACCGCGATGACCACGCTTGCGAGGAGCACGATCATAATGATCGGAACGAACTCCATCGAGTCGCCGAAACCCTGCGTGATCGACGTCAACGAGTCGTTAAGCGGCCCATCGACAGACGGCATGGCCTGCTCCGTCTGAGCGAAGATCAGCACGCCGACCATCGCGACGACGCCGATCACGACGACCGTGATGACGGTTCCCGCCTGGGCAGCTCGGACGATCGCCGACTCGCTCTTGGTCGGGTACTTCGACTGAGCCCGTCGGAGCTGGACTCGGTAGGCCGACTTGAGCCATGCCTGAGCCATCGACAGCATCGCGACGAACGTCGCGAGCAGCGACATGATACGATTCGATCCGTTGCTTCCCGCCTTCCGGCGGCGCGTACTGAGACGCATACTCTGACGCAACCGACCTCAGCTAAAATAGATCGAATTTCAACAATCGCACCCAAGACAATGTTTTGATATGATGTGTAAAATGCGTGGTTTAATATCAATGGGGGCGATTCGAAGTCCCGGATATGCCAGTTTTCGATTACGACTCATCAGACAACTCAGACGACCATTCAATGGCATCTCAGACACAAACACCGCCGTCTGAGAAAACCATCGATGAGTTATCAACAGACGGGAAAATAAAGCCGATCTCCGTTTGCGCTCAAGAACGGAACGGCTACACGCAGTTCACGATGACCATCCCCGCTGATTTCGCCGACGCTCTCGGGATCACCGGAGACGACTACGTGCTGGCACAGCTCCTCGATGACAACGGCGGCTTCGTCGTCCAACCACCTGAAAAAGCGGCCCAGAACCATGACTGAGGAAGAAACGCAGTCCCAAGCCGGCCGCAACTGGCTCTCGGTCCTGAACGAGGCCAGATCGAACTGCCGGCGAAAGGTCGCGGACGCGATGGTTTCGGTCCCTGATCCGAACAAAGTCCTCTGGCGGGTCAGTTCTCGAAACCGGATGACAGAGGCCCAAGAGGCAGCGATGGAGGCCCACGTCGCCGTGATCGACTACCACGACCAGTTGATACCATATCGGAAGGAGGACGGTGTGGACGAGGAACTCTGGACCGAAACCCTCGCAACGGTGGCGATCTCAGAAGAGAAGGCTCTCGAAGTTACTCTGGACGATCTCGACGCGTGGGAGTTCGAGTTCTTCGAGAACGAGATCGAGCGCGACGACGAACTCTACGGCGAAACGAGCGATGTCGAGCAGTACCGTGTGCTGCTCCCCGTATCGGGGATGCGGGCGTGCTATCGGCAACTGAACCAGATCACGAAAGACCTCGGCTTCGCTGCGGATGCAGATGCCGCAGGGCTGCCGAAAGGCGGCCTAAAAACGCCTGAACCCGGACAATGAGTTCTGCCTCCAGTCCGGATATCCCCGACAAGTCCTGGTCGAACCCGTTTCCAGAGGAGGCTCCGCTCTGGGAACTATTCAACGAGGTCCTCGAGCAGGACCGCGACATCGTCATCATCATCGACGACTATCGCGCACGGCGCGGGACCGGAAAAACGGTTACAAGCCTCCAACTCGCCGATGGGATGGACCAGACGGCAGAGGGGCTGACGATCGAGAAGACATCCCTCAGCCCCGAGGAGGTCAGAAATGCCTACACGACCCAGCCACCTCGATCAGGGCTCGTCTTGGACGAGGGCGAGGTTGGCGCGTCGAACCGTGAGGCGATGACGAACACGAACAAGGCACTCCGCGAAATCATGTCGATGGGCCGTGTCGAGCAGAAATACGTCGTTCTGAACGCGCCGGCAAAGTCGTTCATCGACAAGGACATTCTCCGACTCGCGGACGTCTGGATCACGATGGTCCGGCGAGGCCTCGGCCTCGTCCACTTCCTCGAGCACGAACCCTACAGCGGGCAGCTCCTGACACGCCAGGTCCAGTGGATCGAGACGGAGGACATCCCGAAGAACACGCAGCTACGGGATGTCTACAACAAGCTCACGCAGAAAAAGCGTGAGCGGATGGGGGACGGTGACGGCGGTGATGCGTTCGTTCCCGCAGCCGAGCATAAAGACGAGTTGAAGAAAGCTCGAGAGGCTGCACGGAAAGAGACAAGAGACGACATCGTCCGCGGCATCTGGAACCATCCAGAAATCCAAGAAACGGCAGTAAGTCAGCGGATGCTCGGCGAAGCGATCGGTGTCAGCCAAGCGACCATCAGCAATATTATTTCAGGTGATGGCGATGGCGACTAAGCGATTAATTACCACCTCACGGATACCGTCTATACATTACACGTGTAGGGAGTCTCGCACCCTCAGTTGTGAAACTACCCGGCAGCCGTCCCAGCCCGGGGCGTCCGGTCTGGCAGCGATGCTGGCGGCGCAGCGGAATTCGAAGAGAGACATCGTTCTCACGAGGCCCAATCATGCAACGACAGCTCCACATCGTCGACGAACAGGAAACTGATCGCGTACGCGACGACGTCGACCTCGAGATCGAAGTCGATGCCGACGACGTCAGTGTCGACGCGCCAGTTCGAGAGCAGAGTATCTACGAACAAGCAACCGAACCGCCGTGGAAGGACTACAACCGGCAGACAGCAGCGTTCATCAAATCGCTGCTACCGGCCGTCGGGAAAGAAGAGTTCCTCGACGATCGACGCCGCGTCCATCACTACAAGCAGCTCGAGGAACTTCGGCTCGTCGACGAACTCGATACGAGTACGACTGACGATGCGGACCTGGCGCTCCTCTTTGCGCTTCCAGACGAGTCGCTCCTCTTCGTCGGCAGCGACCCGACGGCGAAGGAGACGACTCCGCTGTATGGATTCCTCGTCGATACGTTCGCGCCGATCCCGGCGCCGGCATCGGCACAAGAAGCCCTCGACCTCTTACGGCCGGACCAGGTCCGCAGTGCGTTCGAAAGTGGCGACGAACCTGACCGGCAAGGAGAGTGGTGGTTGCTCCCGACGAAGAAGGTCCCCGTCGAAGAAACGTTCGAACCGGGCGTCAGTTCGCGCCCGTTTGGTCCCTCTCCACTGGCGAACCACGTCCCTCGAGAGTGGGGGATGACCGTCTCCCCGGGAGACTTCATGGACGATGTTCGAGATCGCGTCGATCAGCTCCCCGGCACGATCGAGACGGCGCCCGAACTGATCGAGTGGGTCCATCGCCAGCACCAGCGCGTTCCGACGCCCGAATCTGTCCCAGAATGGAGTGAAATCCAGGACCTCGCGGGCGAGATACTCGTTCGGGGGACGCTTCGACATCGAGAGAACGATCATTTCGTCGAATCACTCGGCGAGACCTGGCACGTCGCTGAAACGCACAACATGGAGGTCTACACGGCCGACGAGTTCGATCGGGTGGTGCTTGACTAATGGGGGTTCTTAGTTCAGAGCAAGACGTCGACGAGCAACGAGAGGAACAGCGCCGCCAGCAAATGCACATGCAGAACCTCGGCTCGGCAGGGGCCCAGGACTCGCCAGTCGATCCGGACTACGTCGACCGGATTACGACGTCCGAGATGGATCAAGGGACTGTCCGGATTCTCAAGAACATGCTCAGCCGGGACTGGGTGCTGGCGAACTTCGACGATGCCGAGGTCCACGAAATCCGGTGGCTCGCGCGCGTGATGATGAAGCAACTCGAGGCGCTGCATCCGCCGGAAGATTCGATCTGGACCGGCGAACTGCGCAAGTACGCCGCTGACGATGACCGTCAAGCGCTCGAACCCCTCGACTCGGCCCAGCGGCTGGTCGTCTTCGAGACCATCCAGGGCATAATCTCGCGAGCAACCCGATCGAAGGACGGCTGGCAACAAGAAAACTTCAACAAGACGATCAACCAGTCCGAGACGATCGACCGGTCCTCGGACGACGACGGGGGATGGTTGTAATAATGATGTTCCTCGTCTGGATGGGACTGGCATTCTTCGCCGGGCTCGCGCTGTATATCGTGATGCCCTGGACGGCAGCGAAGATCGCCGGCGACGACTGGATCGAGAGCGTCAGCGGGACGTACGTCTGGTTGGCTCAGACGGCCGCCCACAAGAGCGCGATCGTCGAACGCGACGGGACGCTCGAGCTCGTCAGTAAGCGCTTCGACTCGGAGATCCTCGGCGACAAAGACAAAGAACACGGCGACCTGCGACATCATCAAGACGGCTTCTCTGTTCTGAGCCGGCTCAAAAACAAGTCCTTCGGCGTTGCTCTCGGCGATCGGGCCGAATACGTCTCACCGCTGTTGGCCGAACTCGGTGGGGAGGCCTGGAGAGCCAAAGAGAACGACGAGATCGGGAGGGACCAGCGAACCGTCGAAACGAGCGGGGGGAAAAAGACGACGGAGTCCGTGATGCGCGACGGGATCCTCATCGACAAAGCGTCGAAACTCGTCGACGTCTCGCGGGCCCGCCATCTGACGACTGGGGATGCAGACCCTGAAGACGGCCACGAGAGCTACCTCTGGACGGAGATCAGCCAAGAGAAGTTCAACGAGCGGATGTCCTTCGGCCAGACGATGGTCATCGTCCTCGGTGCGCTGGGGGCGATGGTCACGATGTTCTACCTGACATCTCAGACCGGCGGTAGCGCCAGTGCCAACGCCGCTTCCGGCGGTGGTGGTGGCGGCGGAAGCGTCACAGACGCCGCGAACAACACGACGACAGTCTCGATGCTGTTCATCCTCGCAGCGCTGAGTCGCTTCGACCTCGAGTGGGTCAAAAGCGGCGGGAGAAAGACAGCAGCGGTGCTGTGGGTCGTCGGCTGGATCGTGACCTGGCCGCTGACCGCTCTGGTCATGGAGGGACTCGTGATGGCGCTGCTGGTTGCGATCGTCATGACCGGGGTCGCGCTGCTCCTCCCGGTCGGGATCGCGCTGCTCGGCCCGTCGATTCCGAAGGGGGTCGGCCTGATCCTCGCACGTGGCCACTGGATCCTCGCCCAGCTGACCGTCGGTCGCGGGATTCTGGTTCGGCGTGAAACAGGTGAGTACGAGCATCACAAGCTCTACAGAGCGGAGACGAGCGTTGAGGAGACGCTGTCGGCCAGGTTGACGAACAACGATCGGCACGAGAAGGCGACCGATACCGGCCTCGATTGGATGAGTTCCGTCGACGGCGATAACGGATCCGTGTTGGTCCATCTCGAGACGACCAATGAGGTCGAGACGATCGCCGAGGCGACGCTGTCGGTGACCGCGAACTTCGAGAACGAGTCGCGGACGCTGATCGATGAGACGTTCGACGACGTCGACGCGATCAAAGAACACGCGAACCTACCAGTCACGAGCGGCCGCGAGATCGCAACCGACGGTGGGGAGAGCGAAGACGACGATCTCCCCACGGTCGATCTCGGATCCGATTTGCAGTCCAGCCCGGACGATGACAGCTTCTTCGGCGACTCCGCAACCGAAGACGATGGGATTGACCCAGACCTCGAGGAAGCACTCGACGATGCCGAGGTCGATGATAGGGAAGCGTCGTCCGGCGGGTGGGACTGGAACCCGCTCTCCATCTTCCGCGATGACGAGGAAGAAGACGAAGAAGAGGACGAGCAGGAGATCGGCGACCTCGTCGACGTCGAGATCGTCCTTGAGGTCGAAGCCGAGCGCGATCTCGATCACAACTTCGTTGCGACGCTCGCGGACGGGACGGAGTTGCCCGTCCACGGCAGCGAGGGAGATCTCTACCGGTTCGGCTGGGCACCGCTCGGAGTCACGGAGGAGAAGGGGCCCGCGAACATGGATCCGATCACCGATAGCCCACCGGAAGATGTCCAGGCCGACGGCGGCCGAATCGTGCCGAACAACACGCGCCAGGGCTATCGCCCGATGCTGAAACTTCCCGACGAGGACGACGGCGACCAGTACCTCGTCACGCTCCCGCAGCTGTACAGCTGGTGTCAGGGCACCTCCGAGAGCGAGACGATCGAGCAGGGCCGTGACAAGGCGCTGTCCGAACACGGCGGCGCACAGCAGATCGGGATGGCCGTCTTCTCGGTGATCGTCCTGGCTTCGGTCGTGATCGGCGGGGCCTTTGGCTGGATCGCAGCCGGTGGTCTGGGATGAGTGCCGTCCAGCAGACCGACGGGGATCAGGGCGACCTCGGCGACGAACTCTTCCAGATCCGCCACCACACGCTCGATCGAGACCGCGTCCGTGGCGAGATCACTACAGTCGAGGACGGCGACGGCACGATCGTCGTCAACTTCGAGGTCCTGACCACGGGACAGGAGAGCAGCGCCGAGTTCGCAAAGCCGAAAACGTGGTCGCCGACTTACGGCTTCGTCCGGCTCGTCGAGTGGTGTGGCTACAGCTCGGCGAGCGCGATGCAACTCGAGGGCGAAGAGATCCCGCTGCGCTACGACGGTGACGAGGACGACTGGAGGGCAGCCAACTGGGAGATCGATATCGAACGGATGCCCGGCGAGGGGCTGATGGATCGGGCCGACTACTACAACGGCGCGATCAAGGGAACGCTCGCCGGTCTCTTCGTCGCAGGAGCGTTCGTCACTCCGGCGCTGCTGCCGTGGACACTGCCACTTGCAGGGATGGGGATCCAAGTCGGAGCTGCGTCTGTGGCGGCGCTCATAGCGGTCAGGTGGATCCACGAGCCGCCAGATGACGATCGGCGCGCAACGACATACGAGGAGATCGGGGTGGGATTCGATGAGTAGTCTCCTCGAGGACCGCCGCGACCAACTGAAAGATATCCTACTGGGGGTCGAACTGACGTGCTTCTTCGCGTTCGTCGGCCTCGGGATGTTCGCCGCCGGCTGGATCAAGAGCCGTCAGGTCCACGCACAGACCGGCTCGTCGCGACCGGCTATTGAGATCATGCAGGAGGTTCCGATGGTTCAAACGTTCGAACCCGTTCCGGACTGGGTCGTCTACGGTCTTTACCTGACGATCGCCGTCCTTCTGGTCGCGGTCGCGATCGATGTCTGGTTGCTCCTCGAGGACGACGACGTCAACGTCCGCGAGACACTTCGAGAGTGGGGTGATCGAGATGTCGAGTGACGATGAGATGATCACGGAACCACGATCATATTGGGACATCGCCAGAGACGGCCTGAAGAGCAACCAGAGGTACATCTGGATCACATTAGCACTGTTCTTCGGACTGTGCTTCTTTTTGACCACACTGATACTGATCCACGTCCATCTGACAGAGATCTCCTTCGTCACAGCCGTAGAAGAAGAGAGAGGCCCAGTGACCCAACAGAACCCAATCTGGGCCTACTACGGTACCTTCGTCTGGTACGGAATGCTGTGTCTCGGTGCGTTCCGCAGGTATCTTCGAACGCAGGGTGATCACGATGCTGAATAGAAATATCGCAATCGCACACAAAGACTACGACACTCGTGGCGGTGGCGAAGTATTCTGCCGACGTCTTGCAGAGACCATTGATGCTCCGTTGTACGTCGGCCGAAGAAACCAAGCGAACGAGCCCGATGATGAGACCTTGGATATCCGTGAGATTCCACTCTCAAGGCTCGATAAGTGGATGATCGACCGCGGTGGACTCACTCGGACGGCAGCGTACGCTCTCCGCTGGCAGGCCGCCGCGGGAGACCTTGCAGAGTATGATACGATCATCAGCTCTGGGAACGAGCCGCTCTGGTACGTCCCACCGGATCAGCAGACCGTGATCGCGTACACCCACAGTACGCCGCGGTTTATGTACGACCTGTATAACGAGACGATGGACTTCGACGGGGTCATGGGGCGGCTCGCGACGCTGTTCAACACCGCCCAGCGGACCGTCTACGAGAGCAATGTCAACCGGCCAGATCTGTGGGTAGCAAACTCGGATCTCGTGGCGCGGCGGATCGAACGCTACTGGAGCGTTCCTAAGGATCAGATTCAGACGGTCTACCCGCCAGTTGATACACATAACTACAGTCCGGATGATGCCGAAACCCAAGACGTCTATCTCCATCTCGGACGGCTCGTCGAGGCCAAGCGCGTCGACGAGATCATCGAGGCGTTCAACGGCCTCGATGCGACGCTCTTGATCGCTGGTGACGGCGACGATCGCGACCGCCTCGAGCGGATGGCTGGGCCGAACATCAAGTTTTGCGGATTCGTGAACGAGCCACGCAAGCGCGAGTTGTACTCGCGTGCGAAAGCACTCATCTACAGCCCGCTCAACGAGGATTTCGGGATGGTCCCCATCGAAGCACTAGCCGCTGGAACGCCCGTGATCGGCGTCGAAGACGGTTTCACCCAGTTCCAGATTCAGCATGGCGAGAACGGGCTGCTGTACGATCGCGGGACGAGAGCGCTCCGCGAAGCCGTGCAGGAGTTCGAGCGTGAGGGCGTGGCTTGGACCGAGAGCGAGATCGCCGCGTGGGCGAGTCGTTGGTTCAGCGTCGAGCGATTCAAGCGTGAGATGGAACAGGCGATCGAGGAAGCCCAGCAGCGAGCGGCGGTCTCGACGCCATGGGACCGCGACGAGCCAGAGGCCGGCGACCAGGGGGTCGAACTCGCCTACGCGGATGGTGGTTCTGATGAGTGATACTGGCCGACCTTTCAGCGACCGTTCTGCCGCATGTGGTGACTGCCGGGTTGACGAGTCAAACGCAATCGAGACGATGGAACTCGTGACTTTGGGCGAGCGGAATCCCGAGGATTGGTGGTGTGAACAGCATATTAAAGAGTTCAACCAGGAAACGCGAGAATGGGCAGAAGAACAGGGCTATCTGCCACCGACGCTGCTGAACCTCGGCTGCGGCGAGGACTACAACGACGGCTGGCACAACGTCGACATCTCGGCCGTGGTTGATCCCGATGAGACAGTCGATCTGAACGACTTCCCGTGGCCGTTCCCCTCGGATCACTTTACCCGGATCCAAGCGAGTCACGTCGTCGAACACCTTGAGCGCCCGATACAGGCGCTCCAGGAGGTCGGCCGCATCCTCATCGACGGCGGAACTCTCGAGTTGACGTATCCGATCGGGCATACCAGATTCGAGGATCCTACGCACGAACAGTATTGGAACTGGAACACGGCCGCAGCGCTTGCTGGCGGGCGGAAACACGGCCACGAACACGTCGCCGACCTCGAGCTGACGCGCCAGGAGTTGGACTGGCACGTCGGCGACCGCCTCTGGCGCGCGTACACGCGAGTTCGTCTCTGGTACGACGGGCCCGGTCCGTGGCTCGGACAGATCCCCGGCCTCTCCGGCGAAGTGACTGCGATCTACAAGTACCGACCATGAGCCTTGTCGAGAAACAGGCCGACAGCTACGTCCCCGACGACTGGTTGCGCGTGATCGGGGCCTGTCGGACTTACGCCGCGAGAATGCAGTTCTTCCTCGGCGTTCCGAACACGCTGATGATCGCCGTGCTGTTCTACCGGGACAGCGCGGTTATCCAGTCGTTCGTTCCAACGGTGTGGCACTGGGTGGGGATCATCCTCTTCGTGGTCGTGCCGTCGGCAGTCCTCGTCGATCGCGTGCTACTGCATCCGGCCCAGATCATCTACGATCAGTATCAGAACGGCCACGAGAACCGCTCGCCCAACTTCCGCGAGACAATGGCGACCAAGCGGAAAGTCGAAGGCCTCGAGGAGAAGGTCGATCGGCTGCTCGCCGAGACCGATGGCGGCCAGTCGACGGTTGTCCCGGTCTGCCAGGAGTGCGAGGCTCGAGGAGTGCATGGAGAACACAAGGGCAGCGACGTGATCAGCTGTCCGGAGTGCGGATCGATCTTAGTCCGGGGAATAGCATGAAAGCGATCGAACGACTGGCCGCGATCCAGGCCAAGGTCGAGCAGCGGGCGACCCGGATCGGCGACGTAATCGGCGCGATTCCGGGATCGAGTGGCGCGATGATCGTCACGACCGCGGCCGCCGCGGTCGTCGGTCTGAAGACGTACCTTTCCTTCCTCCCTGAAACACCACGGGCACCGGACGAGCAGCCAGAGGTGACACGCCAAGTGTTCATCACCGAATTCCAGGCTCACGGCCTCGAGTACCTCTTCGAAGGCCTTCCGGCGATCTTCGCTCTCTCGATCGGCATCTATCTGGCCGGGCGCTGGTATACTGCTGGCCAACCGCTCCCCACTGTCCTCGAGGATGCGATCGATCGCGGTGCCGAGTGGCCCCACTGGTGGCTCGCCATCCCAATCGGTGCCGTCCCCGAGATCGTCGCGATCGTCCCGATCTACGGCTACGCGATCGTCCGGTACGCACAGGGCGCCACCGGGTCGCAGGTCGAGACCGAGCTGATAGAAGTGATCGAGAGTGTCGTACTCCCTGCTGTGGAGTCAAACCCAGACGTTGCGCTGCTCGTGTTCACGCTCGGATTCTGGGGATGGCTTGCCTGGAGTTTCCTGCTGGTGCCACTCGCGCTCTACCTCGACATGCGTCACGTCGAGCGATACACCTACGCCCGCTTCCACGTCAGAATGATCATTCACGTCGCGCTCGTCTCGAGGACGTTCGCGATGATCCGGTATCTTCGTCGACGGCGCCGAGCGGTCGGCGGCTGGTACGTCGACGACCTCGAGGTCGACGCGCGTGCGCACTGTGAGATCGAGGGGATCCAAGCATGAGACCAGGACGAACTCCGGAATCGAACCGAGAAGCAGCACTCGTACTCGCGTCGTTCTTGCTGTCGGCCACAGTCGGCGTAGCGGCGGCAGGGTACCTCGGACTTCCCCTTGTGCCGCAGCAGCCTCACCACCCGTTTGCACCCACGCCTGGTACTCTCGTAGTCGCAGGAATCTGCGCACCGGTTATGGTTCTGGTTATGCAGGTGGTCGGAAGATGACCGAATGCTCTTCAGACTGGTGTTCGAAACGGGCGATCGTCCGACTCGATGGAGTGTCGTTCTGCGGCGGATGCGCTGAGCGCTACGACGAGCTGACCGATGGCCTCGAGAAGATAGACAACCCGGTCGTCCGCGATCGATGGCGAGAGGCGATCAAGGCTGAGTTCGGTGGGTGAGACACACTCTGACCAGTTGCCGATTTCAGTACAGATTCGGAAACTGGCGACTGATCTATGCAGTCAGGTAGGTCTGTTATTCAATACGTTCTATCGTATCCTTAGCGTCGCTGTACGGCTCTTGGATGTACAAAACCCAGAGAACACCGACTACAATTTCATAGGGGACAACTAAGAGGAACGGTGAAAAGCCCAGAAGTCTGCCACCTACGAACGAGATAATAGCGCCAAATACACCGAGAGAGATGAACGTAATAGCCGTTAGGCGATCTTGTCCCCGAAGCAATATCTGCAGTACAGATTCATCATTCGCCATCGTCGTTGTCCTCCAGAACCTCCTCGACGCGAGCCTCGTGGCCAACCTCCGTATCTGGCCAGTCGTCGCGCCGGTACTCGCCGGGATGCTCTTCATTCACGTGCGTCGCGAGCTTGGCGATGGGCAGTTCCACATCACAGTCCGGCGATGGGCACTCTTTCGTGCGTGGTTCGTCGTTCATAACCAGCTCACCTTCCCCCGTTCCCGTTGTTGCGCCTCTGGGCTGAAAGTCCCGCGGTAGTGCTCGAGGAACGTCTCGAGATCGTTCCAGCCGCCCCAGTCGCAGACGAGGATCGGGTCGACGTCCTCCGACGCAAGCGAGGTCGCCCAGGTCCGACGGAGATCGTGGAAGCCGAGATGGTCCCAGCCCTCATCGCCGGTCTCCTCCAGGAGATCGTCGGCGGCCGATCGGATCCAGCGCCGCAGCGAGCGGGTCGACGTGATCTCGACGAGCGACTCGCTCGAGGATTCGTCGCGAACGTCGTCGACGGTCTGGATGGTCGTCGCGAGATCTCGAGGGACGGGCGTCTCGCGGAACTGGTCCCCCTTCCCGTGCCAGACACGCAGCATCGTTCCGGCGTCAGTATCGACGACATCGTCCGGGGAGACGTCCAGGACCTCGTGCGACCGGAGCCCGCAGCGGGCCCCGAGCGCGAACGCGATTCGTTGCTCGGTGTTCGGCGCGGCCTCGAGGAACTGCTCGACCTCGTTCTGGCTGAGCCAGACCTTCATGTCCTCGCGGCTCTTGTGCTGTTGAAGATTCATCGTGTCCGGAATGCCTGTATTCCGGTCAACTTTCGGCAGAGTACTAGTCTTTTCGGTGGGGTTGAGGCGTAGATTGGGGCGGATTCTGTCCGACTCTCCCCGAGATCTCGGACTCTCCATAAGATGGAACCCATTTTCAATAGGCTTCCGTTCCAGAAGTACCATTAATTGTATATTTATTATTTAGATTAAGGATAGAGATTGGGTCCGCTTACGATCCATTCCCATCGACCGAGTACGGGATTTTCTGTGAGTGAAGCAGTTCCCCTTGGACGGTCTCGACTATGACCGACTGACGATCAATGCCAAGTTTGGATGCAACCCGCTCTCTGATCGCTCTTGTATCCGCCTCTGACAGCTTCGACCACAGCCGTACGACGACCCACCCGCCGGAACGGTGACGGACGATCGCACACCGCGCGCCTAATATGGGACCGAGAACATCGAGCGTGTCCCGCGGCCAGTAACCGCCGATCTGCACGTCCAACTCCCGGCCGAGGATCTGGAGTCGACCGTCATCGTCGATCGTGCCAAGGTCACCGGTGTCGATTGACGACTGCCACGGCGACTTTGGTCGGCCGTGGGCGTCGAGTTCGACACCCGCATTCGGCGCGTCGACGCTGATTATCGGTTTCCCGTCGCACATTGTGACCCGTGTCTCGACGCCCGGCATTTCCCGTCCGACGGTACCCTGCGACGCTTTGGTCCCCTCGCGGTCGAAGTGCGTGAGCGAACACGTCTCGGTGAGTCCGTACCCCTCGCGGAGGTCACCGAACCAGTCACGGTACAGTTGCACTGCGTGTCTGCTTAGCGGGGCCCCTCCGGAGTCGAGGAGTACCCGCGGGTCGATGTCTGGTCGTGCGTTGGCCATCGCCTCAAGGACGACTGGGTTCATCAGACCAACGACACGGTCGCAGTCCGGCGGTGGGTCGGCGAGAAGCGACAGAACCTCGCCCGCGCCGTCGGCGACGTAGTACGTTGCGCCGGTCACCGCCGCGGTGTACGCGCCGGCAATGAACGAGAAGTTGTATGTGGACGGCAACGGTGAGACGATGACTGAGTCTGCCGTGAGGTCGTAGGCGTCCCGATACCACTCGACGGTTCGGTCTAATTGCTCGGTGCGCAGTCCGATTGGTCGTGGCGACCCCGTGCTCCCGGATGTGTAGCAGACTAAGTCCCACTCCGCGCCCTTGGACGGCGGACCGTTGAGGACGGCTCCTTCAGTATGGAGCAGCTTCGATGCCCCGAGCGGCGGCTCGTCCGCTGGAGCCACCGACTCGGGACAGAGCACTACCTGCCGACCGTCGTTCAGAAGCGTAACGCCGAGGGCGGCCACCCACAGATCGTTTGATCCGGTGACGGCGATGCGCTCGTGGCTCCATGCATCTTCGACTTTGCCGGCCTGTCCCTGCAGTGTCGCCGCAACGCGGAACGCCATCGGTGCTTCGCCCACGCGGGTGATGTCGCCCTTGGGCATCATTCGGCCTCCGCGACCCGCCAGCCCGGATCGACCGTCTTGAGGTGGTTACACAGCTGAGCGGCCGCGTCGGTCGGTGATATCGACGGCTCCGACGGCAGCGGCGGGTCCTCAGGGGCGTCGCCGACAACAGTCTTCATCGGAACACCAACGTAGGGCAGCCGCACCGCGGTGACAGCAAGCGCGTCGGGAAAATCTTCGACGACGAATTGGAGCCCTGTCTCGAGCGTCCGCTTGGACATCGCGTAGACAGCGGCGTCGGGCGCCGGGTCCGAGAGGAGGTCGGTGGAGGCTAGCGACACCCGGAAGAGCCGATCGCAACTCGTAAGATCTGAATCCAGAACCCCCGAAAGCAACCGGAGCTGCGAGACAGCGTTGACCTGGACGGCGGTTCGCGCCGCCTCGGAGTCAAACTCGTCTCCGCCCGCGAAGCTGTCGACGCCCGCACAGAGGACTGCGCCGCGGAACGCTCGCTCCGACTGACGGAGTGTTTCGACCGCCCGAGCGACCGTATCCGGGGCGGTGAAGTCCGCTGACACGTGATGAATGTCCCCCGGCGGTTCTGTTCTGCCCACGGAGACGACGGAGATATCGCGGTCACAGAGCAGCGTTGCCACCTCGCTGCCGATCGTTCCGGTCGCGCCAGTCAGGACGACTGCGCCGTCACCCCTCGATAGTGACTCGGCCATTGGCGATGTTGTAGTGTAGCGAACGGAGATCGATTGGTATCTCTAGCGTGTCGATCAACTCTCTGACCTTATGCTGCTGGAGTTCGTAGTAGTCCTCCAAGACGTTCAGGTGTGTCGGAGGGTCATCGGCGTGGTCGGCGAGGACATCGTCAACGAGCGCCCTGAACTCGTCCTCGGGGTTCTGCGGTGAGGTGACCGCCTCGAACTGTGAGTACAGCGACTCGATCTCCTGACGGCGTTCGTCGTGCGGAATGTCCTTTGAGAGGACGGCGGCGATCTCCTCATGAATGTCTCCCTCAAGGTCGAACCGCTCGGCGAAGAACGTCCGGAACCGCTCCGGTGCCGTTCGGTAGACTAGGAGTCCGACCTCGAAGAACGCACAACCATTGTCACAGCGCCCCTCAAAGTCCTCAAACAGCTCGATTGTCGTTTGGTCTGAGACGTCAAGATAGACGTTACCACCGCGCTTTTCGACATCTTGGTCGAGTCCCTGTTCGTCGAGCCGATCGAAGAGAGCGACCACGATGGCTCGCGTGATCGGGCTTGACTCGGGGATGAGTTCGAACTCATCACCGGGGCGGAGATAGGATTCGAAGAAGTTGCGGTACTCCCGCGGGGAGAGCTGCACGATGACGTGGTCGTCGTCCACCATCGGCCGGAGCGCCGGTTCATTGCCGGTCTCCTGGAAGTGCCGGAAGACATCGACGCCAATCCGCATCCCCGCGTGCTGATCGTCGTCTATCTCGCGGTCGAGGTGGAGGTGTCCGCACTCGATGGAGCGAACCGACTCGAGGCCTGATTCTCGAATCGTCGAGACGGCCTCGTCTGCGATCGCGTCGATGTCCGTCTCGGTGCTGTCAGGGGCCGCGAGCGGAACCGAGACGGAATTGTCCACTCCAGCAAGTTCGATAAGCCAATTGTCGGATTCTAATCCCACGGCGTATTCTGCGTTTCTGACGATGCTCAGGCGCTCAAGGTCGCCCGGACGGCGCAGCGTCTCGATCGTGGGGAGCACCGTGTCACACCAGGTGATCAGGTCGTCGTTCGGTTCACCAGCCGGTCGACTCCACGACAGGTGTCGGACCTCCCCGTTAGCCCGCCGCGACAGCAGATCGATCGCGGTTTCTGAACCATCGCCCTCAGAGAGATAGATACAGAGCGCCAGCGCCGACTCAAGCGGTGTCAGATACGGGAGCAGGTTCCGGTGGAAGAACGTCGACTTTCCCCGAGTCCGGCTGTTGCCGCGGACCAAGAGAACATAGTCGGCATCAGTTTCCGGGGACTGGACCTCGATCGACTGATCGATCGTTATCGTCGACACGCCGGGCGAGCGGCGACGCGGCAACGAGAGCGAATTGCCACGCTGGAGGTGACGCGACCGCGTTACCGTCATTAGTTCGGTCGTTACCTTCAGAGTGTCCGGGAGGTCAGTTGAGTTCCGAAGCCGCTTGGTATGGAGCCGGTCCACTCCACGCCGGTCTTGTTGCGAGGGGATGTCGACGATGCGGGAGAAGTGGACGAACTCCTGTTGGAGTTCACGGCGTGAGAGGGCCTCTTCATCGGCGTGCTCCGGCGGAACACCCGCCTCAAGGAACGCGTTCACGATGTCAAATGCCTCTCCCTCGTCGGCTGCGCCGAGCGCTTTGAGGAACCGGCGGGGTGTCTCCTCGCCATGATAGAACGTCAGCGCGCTCGTCCGGAGCAGGAACCGACAGAACTGCTTTCGGAGGCGGTAGTCCGACAGTTCCTCGCCCATCCCCGAGTCGATGGCGGTGAACGCCCCCAGAAGGTCCTCTTTCGTCTCTGAGTCTTTCAAATACGTTTCTGACTCGATCATGGCACAATACAATGGATTAATACATATAAAATTTTTGTCCTGTTCGATCAGCGCGTCGACTGCCGTTCCTGCAAGTACCCGACAGTGTAGAAGACAAACCGAACGAGGATGTAAGTGATTTGCAGGCGGTCGTGGGGGTCCTCACGACCCAAATACACGTGGGCTGCGTCTCGAAAGCCGCGACGCCAGATCGCCCCGGGGGAGAACTGCTCTCTGAACAGGGACTCACGACGGCGTTGGATATGTACTGCACCGCGTCCGTACCGATAGAACCGATGGCAGTTCCCGCGAATGGTGCGCGGATACTTGTGGTAAGCCCGTATCTCCGAGTGGTGTTCGATCACGATACCGTGTTCCTTGAGCCGAGACAGAAGCAGCAGGTCTGTCGCGGCGTCCGCGTTCTCTCGTTCGGTCTCGAATCCCCCGATGTCGAAGTACACCTTACGGGACAACACGAGATTGCGGCTGTCAAGTTGTCCGCCCCGAAACCGGAACTCGTCGGCGATGGCCTCGGTCTCGGTCACCCAGTTCCGTTCCGGCGGGTAGTCTAGGTAGTACGCACCCTGGATCACACGGTGAGTCCCCGAGCGTGACGCGAGCGCAGCCTGCACCTGGGTCATCCAGTCCGACGCGACTACGACGTCAGAATCGAGGATCGCGATATACTCGCAGTCGGCGGCCGAAATCCCTCGATCCCGGTTCGCATTCGCTTCCGAGCGATCGCTTTCGATGCTATGAAGCGGCTCCCACTCGATTCGCTCAAGACGATCGGCTGCGGGATCGCCGCGGGGGTACACGATGATACACTCAAACCATTCGGTCGCTGGCTCGTCGGTGTCGTAGGCGTCGACAGCCGTCTTCAGCGAACTAACAAGTTCGACCGTATCCACAGGGCGCTCATAGGTGGCACAGACGACCGATACCGACCGCGGTGAATCAGACATTGAATCGTCCCGACAGTCGTTCGCGCCGGTCGACGACACCGAACCCGTGGGCGACCATCTCGAAACCGTCGCGCTCGATCGGTGGGGGTCCGTACGACTCGTCGACGATCTCAGCTTTCGTCCCATCGGGGTCGAGTTCCGCCCAGAACTCGTCGACCTCAATGTCGGCGTCTCCGTGGACCACAATGTCGTGTAGCGCAATCAGTCCGTCGGACGCTACGAGCGGCGCGTACAGTTCATAATCGCGTCGGACGCCCTCGTAGCTGTGGTCTGCGTCGATCACCAATACGTCGACGGGCGCTCCGTCGAGTTCGCATTCAAGTGTGCGTTTAGTATCGACGCGCTGGGAATCACCGCGAATGGCGTGGACGTTGACCCCCTGAGAGAGAGCTCGCAGTTGCTCCTTGGACGCGGCAACCCCCGGGAGGTCGACGGAGACAACTTGTTCGATACCGTTGATCCCGTTACAGAGGAGATAAAACGTACCTCCGCTTGCGGTTCCCACCTCAACGACGGTCTGGGGGTCGCGCTCGTTAATCGTAGCGAGAAGCGCACTGATTTCCGCTTTGAGCTGCTGGGGCTCGGGGATATCGCTCTCCGGATTGAACGCCGTCACCAACAACTCTTTGATAGACACTGGACCTGTCATTGCTGGCTACGATGGAGACACGCCGGACAGGATTTGAACCTGTGGCCCCCCATTTCGCAACGGTCCTCTATCCAGGCTGAGATACCGGCGTGACGGGCCCAGCTAGCTAACGGAATCATATTAAACGTACTGAATCTAATAAGTCTGGCCGGTAGCACGGCCGCCACAGCGACCAGTGGAATAGACAATTGAGAATATCATGGGAAAGACGATCAAGGGATCACGTTCGATCATCCCCTAGAAAACAGATCTGAGCGTAAGTGAGATGCAACCTGCAATCTCCTTTCTAAGGAAGTGCTATTTAGTCGGGGTGAATGATTAGGAATCCTCTGAGATCACCACAAAAGGCTTCGATGTTGCACGCGATCGAGAGGCTGAGGAAAGGCAAGTAGAAATCAACCGCCATCTTTTGATTGTCACTGTTGTTCTTGCTGTCAGTTCTATCATCCAGATTGCTCATCTTATTACTTCGAACTATAGTTCTAACTGGATACTTCTTCCTCTGGGGTCTTCTTTGGCCTGACAGGAGCATATCTGTTTGATGCACTCTACAGGATGCCTGGATAAGAACTAGATCTGCATGTCCGGGAATCCCCCAATTCTCGGACGCCGCTGTTACCGGTGACAGCGGTGTCTGGGGTGATCCTACGTTGTACGAAGTGTATCAGTAGAGGGCTCGTAGACCTCCCCCTTCTGTTTGAGCTTATCTATCTCGAGCTCCAGTTTCGATCGGTCCATCCCGATCTCATTAGCTCGCTCAAGAAGAACATCTACTGGCGCCCCGTCGTCGTACTCCTCCTCAATGTCGCCGATGAGATGTTTCACAGACTTGATTCGCTCTCGCTCACTAAGTTCCATTTCACCGACTGTAAATCGGAATGGGGAGGACACTTCCACTTCCTGATCGAACTGCTCTTCGATCGAATCGGCCAGGCCCTTCGGCGTGCAAGTGACCTCGAAAGCACCACCCTTCAGTTTCACAGCGATCTCCGCATCAAAGGGGAGGCTTTCTGCGACGCCATCAAGTACATCCCGCTTTGCTTCAGCGCGGAGTTTTTTGGCTCGATCGTCGTGATCGGAAGCCGTCTCGAGTTTCTCGAAAGCTCCGGGCTCCGCACTTTCGTCTGTGGATTCATCTACCTGATTATCGGCCATAGAGCGGCATTCCCGCGAACTAATAAGAAAGCTTGGGTGACACGAGACGGCAGACTCGATTTTGTAGCTGTCGCAAAACACCGGAGAGTCGGACATTCCACTGATCCCCGGACACTGTACCGCTGATGTCCTTATGCCTCAAACTAATCAGGCCGAGACTCTGAGGTAACTGCATCACAGTACCAAGACGGAGCTAAATGCCAGACGTTCTTAAATGCCTCATCAAGTACGTAAAATTCGCAATTATCCTCTGCACTACGGACGCCACGGCCTGCAGCTTGGACCAATTCAGTCGTTGCCTCAGAATGATACCAAGACCAACCTCGGTTTTCCTGTAGATAGCGGACTCTGGGATCTGCCAGATTCGGATATGGTACTTTTGTTGCCGCCTGCCAGCGGCACTTGTCTCCCGCAAGATCTACGCCTTCCTTCATAGATGGTGTGATTAAAATCTGTGTCCCAGTGTAGGTAGCAGAGTCAGATTGGCCGCCCTGCCACGTTGCAAGCGCTGATTCAGCATCTTGTTCTTTCTTATGGACAGTAACCGATACGTCCACATTGCTAAGATCATCAATTGTCTCCCCAAGATGAGAAGCTTGCTTATAGCTTGAAACGTGGACAAGCCCCTTCTCACCAGAGTGGAGAGTGGAAAGTTCGTCGATGGTACGGCTGATTTCGTCGATATTGTCATCAAAACCACCGCTTGACATATTCCCGATGTAGTCAATCCTAACCCTGCGATTCTCAACCGGGAAAGGTGAATCTTCAGTGATAACGTGTGTGGATTCAGGATCCAAACCGATCCGATCTACCCACTTTAAAATACCCTCCTTGCGGTCAGTTGCCCCATGAGAAGGAATAGTAGCCGATGAGAGAACTATTTTATCGGCTCTATTCCAGATCTGTTCCTTAAGCAGCTCTCCAACGTTTGCAGGGTTAAATTTGTATTCTGTCGCCGTTAGTGGACCGGTATTAACATCGACAAACCAAGGGTTCTCTTCAGGATCATACTCGTCAGAGAATCCCATCTCAAGATTACTGACAAAATCGCGGAGTTCACCCATGATTTGAATCTCTTTCTCGATCTCATTGCGAAGCTCAGACAGTGGCTGAGAAGGATAGTCCTTCGCATCAACCATCCGCATATCGATTGACTCTGGCAGCCTAAGATTCTCTATAAACTCGGCCATGCCTTCAGAAATCTGGGCCTGCAGTTCCGCTTCAGAGAGTCCCATCTCCAAATTTTGCTTCCGTCTGATAGCCCCTTTCACTAATCGTGCGTACCTTTTTCTGTGATTTTGGAGTTCGGCGATCGCATCCTCCTTTGCGCCAAATAAATCGTCAATAAGATCGTTGCTAACGATGTGATCCTCAAGCGGAGCCAGTTCTAAATCGTGACCAGGATTCTCGGCATGGAACAAGGAGTCAGGGATTGCAGATCGAAGTGACTCACCGATTCCTAATTCTTCAAGGTTGGTTGAGAGTTCAGGCGTGAGTTTAAACCCCGCAAACATCGACGAATACTGTTGTTCAATTGAATGTGCTTCATCTACAATAAGCAGTTCGCGATCGCCAAATGAAATTTGCTCCTGATCATCTGAGTTTGGGTTAACGACCGGGATGAAACCGTCTATTCTAAGATATGCAAACGTCAATCCCGCTATCTTTGATTCTATAGCACGCTCCTTTGCGTTCCAATACTGGCAGCCTGAATGATCGCTGCATTTCTCAATGTCGGTGTTGTTGACGTGACACTCTGAACAATTTACCGTATCACCAGGACTCGAAGCATAGTCACAGATATAGTCCTTGCGAGCACGAAGTGTATTTACGTATCCATTCAGCAGAGAATCGTTTACAAGTTGATCCCGAAGTGATTTCTGTGGTGTTGTGTAAAAAGAGCTGTTCGCTAAATTGCAGAGAGCAGTGTTAATAACTGACTTTCCAACCCCAGTCGGAGCATCGATTACGATTATGTCGTGGCCAGTATCACCGAATAGAACTGAAGCGGCCTCCTTGTAGATCCTCTGTTGTCCACTTCTATAACCCGGAGCTGGCCAATTTGCATCCAAATCACGGTCAATATCCGGAAGGGGTGGTTGTGTTCTAGTCATTTGACTGCTCTCGAGCAGAGATTCTCATATCAACGTATGTCTATAGACATTAATGTTTTTCTGAATTATAGCCAAAGTGATTAGATGGGCTACGGAGTCTGTCGGAGACGACAGGAGAGTACGACACTCAGGAAATCATCACAGCGATAATCATTCAGGTTCGACCAATTCTCTCACTACTGTATGACCCCCACCATATGTCCCACCAGAAGGTCCACCGTATGTCCCGCCTGTTGCTCCACCATAGGTCATTCCAGTCGATATTCTTTCATAGGCAAATTTTCCAATCGCAATTTTAGATTCGGCAGCATACATCAGAACTCCAAATAGAGTTGTTTCAATCCCAATCTCTCCAGTATTGACTTCAACAGCGATGGACTTAGCCCACTCTATCAGATCAGAGACTACAAGCCCTCGTGTAATGACTGAGATCGGAAGTCGGCTAAAGAGACGATATATCTCCTTACACTTCTCATAGATTCGCTCCTTTACATCTTCTCTGATAAGCAGAAGAAGCTCACCGTCTCTATAACAGAGACGGGCAGGGATTTGAGTATTAAGCTCTTTGTCTGTGATCATGCCAATCCTATTTGATTGACACACTGAAAACAATTTTGGGGCAATCTGCACACGTTTTCCAAAATCACCGCCTGTTATACGGAATATAATTTAACGCATAATCCAGAACAATCGACTATGTCGGTCTGGCTCTACATCCAGTGTCCCCGCTGCGGCGATCGCGTCCCTGTCGCCACTGATCACGAGGGCGCGACCGAAGCGCTCGAGACGCACAAACGAGCCCTTCACCAAGAGGCGGCAGTTGGCCTCGAGGTCTAAAATTTTCGCGCGCACCGCAAGGGTGCGTTTCATCTGGATCAACTGGAACCGCCCGGCCGAACAGCCGTCGCGGTTTTTTAGAAACTGTACCGTTAGGTACACGCCGTAAGGCCCCCTGCCCAAAAACCGGGAAGTGATACCTACGTGACAGTGGCTGTAGCTACCCGATCGATATCTCTCGAGGAGCGAAGAACAATCTGAGTTGTGAAACTCAGCTAAGAACGAAACTCAACTTTAAGAAAAGAAGGCGCGGAACGGCGTTGCCACTCACCAGTCATCACGCCATCGTCGTCCCGAGGATCAGCACGGCACCCCCAGACGTCGTAAACGGCTGCTGCCCAGGACGACGCTCACCGTCGAGCCGATAGGTGAAACTGCTGTCGATGAACCGGGCGGCAACGCTCGATCCAGTGTTACGGGCGGCCTCGAGGCCGGAGCGGAGAACGTGACGCAACTCGCGCTTACTGTAGTGGCCGGTCAACTCGATATCGAACTCCTCGTAGTGTTCGTCCAGAACGGCGCCGTGCCGGCGAGCCCACTTCGCGATCGGCGAGTCCTCCGCGATCTCGTCGCTGCCGTCGACGATCGCGTCGATGCCGTCCTCGACCCACTCGGTCACGTCCTCGAGGGCGGCGAAGACGTCCTCGATCTTGTTTCGGACGACCTCGTCGGCCAAGTCGTAGGTGCCGCGACCGACCTTCTCGACGAGCCCTCCCCACTTGGAGATCGCGCGGTAGACCGAACTGCTCGAGGTCTCGGTCTCGTCGACGATCTCCTCGTAGTGCATCTGTCCACCGTCGGCCAGCGCCTGGACGACGGCCCGATCGACGGGCGTCAGTTCTTCGCGCGCGAGCTGGGCCCGTGTGAGATCCTCCTCGGTCTCGCGAAGCTCCTCGGTCGGGTCCGAGTGGATCGGCACATCTCGCTCGGTTTCCTCGGCGTCCCAGTACGCATCCGAGACGTAGACGTCCGGATCAGCGTGCAGCGGGAGGTCGGCAGCGTTCAGCCCGAACAGTAGATACTCGTCGAGTTCGCGCTTGAGATCCTGGTAGTCGAACGCGTCGTCGGACTCGTAGGGAACGGCGCTGCCCTCGAGGTAGTCGCTGTGGCTGGTGTTGAACTGAACCTCGATCTTCGGATGGTACGTCGACGCTCCCGACGGGTGCTTCTCCGGCTGCTTCGGGAGGTAGCTCTTCAGTAGCTTCCCGACGGTGTGATTGCCGTACAGCTTCTCGAGCGAGGTCTCGTTCATCGCGACGGCGTGGCGGTGACCGATGATCTCCTCGTTGTCCCAGACGTACTCTCCGCGCCCGCGGCGAACACTCGAGAACTGCGCGAGCCGGTCCATCACGCCGTTCGTGTCGACGAACCGCTCTTCGGAGAGTTCGCGCTGGATCCGCGTGTAGAGCCCGAGTCCCCAGACGCGCGAGTGCTCGTGAATGCACTCGTCTTTGAAGTACCGCGTGTCGATATCGAGTTCGTCCATCAGCGTCCGGAGGACCTCGAGGACCTCGTTCATCTCGAGGTTCGACGACTGCGCCTCGACGCGGATCCCGAGCGGGAGATCTTCCGGCATCGACTGGATCCGCTCGTCGGTCTCGCAGTGCTTCGCGTTCGGGAGCGACGGACGGAACTGGAAGGTGACCTTCCTCTCGCCGACGTCGTCAGCAGCGACGACACCGATCACGTACTCGTTGTAGGAGTCGCCGGAGTCACCGGGGCGAGTCTTGATCTTCGCCTCTTCGTCGCGGTAGCTGATCTTGTTCTCGTCGTGGTTGAGCATCCAGGTATCGCCGACGGCGTCGAAGGTGCCGACATCGTCCTGGCCGGTCTCGTCCATCAGGCACTGGTCCCACTGGCTGACGACGGCGAAGTACGGCGCGAGGCCGTCCTGATTCGGATGGAGATCGTCCTCGAGGGGCTCGAAGAGGAAGTTCGTCCGAAGCTCGTGGACCTGCGGCTCGATCAACGGGCGGCCGTCGGGGCGGAACGCCGGCGATCCCTCGTCACAGCGGTCTTCGTCGTGATGCCGGCGTTCGGCGACGACGGTCTGGAACTCGGTCTGGCAGAACCGACACGCCGCGCGAGAATCGGCGTCGTCGACATCGCGATCCTCGTCGAACTCGAGTTCGGTACCGCCGTCGACCTCGTCACCGCCGGCTGTCGGCGTCTTCTGGTCGATCCCCGCCTCGATCTCGTCCTCGGCCGTGTCGACCGGGCGGCCAGCGTCGAGCAGGTCAAACGCTTCGTCGGCGGCCTCCTCGAAGTCGTCGCGACCGTCCTCGGTCATCGCGACCCCTCCGGTTGCTCAGTATCCGCTACCGTCCATCGGGCCTTCCAGTCGATGAAGTCGTAGAATTTTCTCTGTTCTACGCCAGTCGGTCGGCGGAGGAAAGCGAAGCATTCCGCGCAACGGCCTTGATACTCGCCGGTAGCGGCGTCGATGTGATGCTCGTGACCGCACCGATCGCACTCAATACGTGGGACTCTGTGCGGCCCAAGTCGGGTCTGTCGAGACCCCGCGACGAGTTCAGTACCGTTCGAGGCCTTTTCAGGCACTCTCACCACCCCCTGCTTTCTTATGGTCTCGAATATTACACGAAACCATGACAGCGGTCGAATCCCTTGGATTAGCCGGCGTAGCGGCCCTCGTCGGAGCTATCGGGCTATTCCTTCTGTCTCTTATTCCGTTGCGGGAATGGCTCAGATCGATCAACAGTTCTGGCGGAAACGCGGACACCTCACGGGGGAGATAGCGACCAGAGTCGTACTCAGTACCCCTCGAGGAGTGATCGTCACTCATCCCCATCACCTCGATCACTCTCGAGGAGCCCGGACAGTACCGCCAGCGGGTTCCAGAACGTCGCCTTCTGACAGTGGTGGCAGACGTGCTTGAACGACGAGCAGTCCGAGGCCTCGAGCTGCGCCGGATCGATCTGCGGATGCTGCCCGACCTCCTCGGGCTTAGCCCGTTTCACGCGAACACGCCGACATCCAGTACAGATGGCGTCGAACGGGATCCCGCTGTTACCAGCAGCGGCGCTCGCGAGTTCGGCTTCGAGGTCGCGATCGTCGTCGCCGGCGCCGCGATCAACGCTCACCGTGACCCCCTCCGATCTCCGCGGGATCGAAGATGCGCGCCCAACTGAACTGGACGTACTCCTCGCTCCGATCCTCGCCCGCGGACCGCCAGCCGTTCGTGACGATATCGATCAGGTGGTCGACCTGCGTCGCGGGGACGACTTTCGCGGCGATCAACTCGCGATCGTGGGGCGCACAGACGGCGAAGAGGTAGACCCCTCCAGACTCGAGCAGGGCCTCGTGTTGCGTCCGACGAAGCTGGAAGCGCCCTCGGCGCTGCCCCTCGCCGTAGACGATGGCGACGCTCTTGATCTCGACCGACGTTCCCTCCTCGAGGACGACGATGCCGACGAAAGGCAGTTCGTCGCTGGGCTCGACGAGCGCCTCCGCGATCGCGTCGTAGTGTTCCGACTCCGTGTCAGGAACGTAGCGGAGCTGGGGAACGCGCTCGAGGACGACCGACTCGGAGCGATCGCCGGCCTGCCTCGAGGCAGCCAGCTGAGACTGCTGGGGACGGCTCATCGGGACCCCTCCGACCGGTCAGTATCCGTGTTCGACTGAGCGGCTGGTGTACCCGGTTCGTCGACGTAAGGGATATCAAGCGGCGGGCCACCGCCAGCCATCCGACCGCACTCGGGGCACTGAACGCCATCGTACGGCCCGGAGACCATCTTTACCTCCTCGTCGTGAACGTCGAAGTTCTGGCAGACGAGACCGCCGGGTGCTGCGACGCCAGAGTCGGATAGCTCGATATCGCTCGCCAGTTGCCCGCCGTCGGGGATCAATGTGGCCTGTTCGGTCGTGTCCTCGGTGCTATCGCCGCGGTCGCGGATCTCGTGGCGACGGACATACCGAATCCAGTCGTTGCACTCGTGGCAGGTGGTTCCGCTGAGTTTGTCGGTCAGCTTTTCCCTGAATCGGCCGCCACAACCCGGGCATTCGATGGGGACAGGCGTAACCTCGTCAACGGAGTCAACGACTACCTCGTGGTCGTAGTCCGGGTGGTCAGTGTCGCTCGAGGACTTACCAGGATCAGTCATCGGCCGGCTCACCCCCGTCGGTCGCGACCTCGGCAACGACCGCCCGCACCTGCTCGGGAAGCTCCGCGAAACTCCCCTCGAACCGCTCTGGCTGCTCAAGCGGGTCAGGATGATCGACCTCCTTCCCGGCGGCACTCCCCTCAGAGATCCGACCGTGGATATCGCAGTTGTGACAGCGATGGGCCCGATCGCGCTCATCGCCAGCGCTCCGACGGAACTGCGGCGTCACGTGAGACCCACAGCAGAGACAGCGCTGGGGGGACTCACGAACATCCCAGCGCTGCATCAAGCTCCACCCCCGTTGAAATAGAGTTCTCTAGAAGGGGTAGTTTTCCGAATTAATACGGTAAAGTTAAGGTGTGAATGGGGTCGGAGGGATTTGAACCCCCGATCTACTGATATCTCCGGTGCGCCTCGGAACTCCAGAGGGTCATCACACGGACACTGATCAGGTGCCCGATCAGTATATCAGTCTGGAGTGTCGTCCCGGGCGCGTTGCCTCTGGAGTCAGCCGCCATGCCTGGCTTGGCCACGACCCCTCGAGTCTTCGTTGGGTGATGATCCCTAAAGTGGTTTCGATTCAGAATCGCCCTACAGCCACGGGGCACGGCCCGGCGTATCGGTCCCGTCGTCCGCGGACTCGCCGTCGACGGCCGGCGACTCCGTCGCGTCCCCGCCGTCGGCCAGCGCGTCCATCTTGGCGGCCGCGCTCCCGTCGGCGCTCGAGTCCTCGTCCTCGCCCGTGCGGAAGGGGATATCGACGGCGAAGAGGCCGGCAACGACCAGGGCCGCCAGCGGGGCCTGTCCGAAGGCCATCCCGAGCAGGGATAGCGGGAGCAGGCCCAGGGCGACGGCGCTGCCGAAGCGGAACCGATCGATGTCCATGTACTCCCGGAGGTAGGGGCCCGAGAGCGCGATGGCCAGCGCGAAGCCGACGCCGACGGCCGCCGCCAGCGTCGCGTTCGCGACGAGGGCGGGGTCGGTCAGCACCGCGAACTCCGCCCCCGAGGGGTCGACGCTCGCGACCAGCCCTAACCCGATGACGACGACGGGGTTGGGGAGGGACTCGCCGATGGTCGCGCTGGCGGTCTGGGCCGCGATCGTGGCGATGACCAGCGCCGCGAACCGCTCGAAGATGCCGATGTCGATGACGCTCGCGATCGCCGGGGCGAACGCCGCCTGCACCGCCGCCAGCAGGATCAGTGGGAGCCCGACCAGCAAGACGACCGTCGCCTGCTCGCGGGGAGACCCCTCCATCTCCGCGAGGATGACCGCGACGGTGGCGCTGCCACCGAAGATCAGCAATCCGACCTGAAGGGCCCCGAGTGGCTCGTCGAGCGCGCCGGCCAGGATCAGTGCGGGGAAGACGCCGTCGACTAACGGCAGCATCATCACGAGTGCCAGGAGTCTGGCGTCGCCCCCCACGATACGCTCCATCTGGAGCGCGACTGGGTGTTGGGACGTACTCATCGGTCAGGGTCGATGGCCATGACCCGAGGCCGATGGGTAAGAGGACGGGCGGTCCCGCACCGACTGGTCCGTGGGCCAGTCGATCGGATTCGGATTAGGGCCTCGAGCTGTGAGTTTCGCTGTAAAATTCCCGAACATCGTCGTGACGGAGTCGGAACTCGTCAGACCGGCGGTCCGGGCGTCGAATGCACTCACAGCGTACATACACGGCAAGACGGGGGGATTGTCAATAAACGTTGTGTGAGAAACGATTCCACGACTCGGTGATCGTTCCGCCGACGACGCACAGATGTGGACGAAAGCGGACGGATCTGCGCTCGCGGTGGGCGTTCGTCTCAGGACCACGGGAACGAGACGCCGGAACACACGGGCGACCGGTCGGAACGCGGGCGACGGCTCGAGCGGCGCTACGGTGCCGACGACCGGACCGTGGCGAATCGCCCGTTGAGTGACTCGTCAACCGTTCACAGCCGGGTTTGTCTCGCAACGTTTTTCCCCGGGGACCACGGACGGCTTACATGGCGAACGACGTTCCCGAGCACGAGCCCTATTCTTCGAAACTGCAGGTACCGGAAGCGCTAACCTTCGACGACGTCCTTCTCCGCCCCAAGGAGAGCCGCGTCGAACCCGACGACGCCGACCTCACGTCACACGTCTCGAAACACGTCGAACTCTCGGTTCCCATCCTCTCGGCGGCGATGGACACCGTCACCGAGAGCGACATGGCGATCGCGATGGCCCGCCACGGCGGGCTCGGCGTCCTCCATCGGAACATGAACGTCGACCAGATGGTCGAGGAGATCGGCCGCGTCAAGAGCGCGGACGAACTCATCATCCCGCTGGAGGACGTCGTCACCGCCGATCCCGAGATGTCCGTCCGCGAAGTCGACGAACGGATGGCCCGGCGGGGCGTCGGCGGCGCACCTGTCGTCAACACCAACGGCGAGGTGCTTGGCATCATCTCGAGTACGGACATCCGGCCCCACCTCGAGGTCAACGAGGACGACCCGGTCACCGAGGCGATGACCGACGAGGTCATCACGGCCCACGAGGACATCGACGCCCGCGAGGCGTTCGAGCTGATGTACGAACACCGGATCGAGCGCGTCCCGGTCGTCGACGACGAGAACCTCCTCGTCGGACTCGTGACGATGCAGGGCATCCTCCAGCGCCGCGAGTACGGCGAGGCGGTCCGCGACGAGGACGGCCGACTCCGCTGTGGCGTCGCCGTCAGCCCGTTCGAACACGACCGCGCGGTCGCGGCCGACGAGGCCGACGCGGACGTCCTCTTCATTGACACCGCGCACGCGCACAACCTGAACGTCATCGACGGCGCTCGAGACATCAAGGAGTCCGTCGACGCGGACGTCGTCGTGGGCAACGTCGGCACCCGCGAAGCGGCCGCGGACCTGGTCGACTTCGCGGACGGTATCAAGGTCGGCATCGGTCCGGGCTCGATCTGTACGACTCGCATCGTCTCCGGCTCCGGAATGCCCCAGATCACGGCCGTCGCACAGGTGGCCGACGTGGCCGCCGAACACGACGTGCCGGTCATCGCCGACGGCGGTATCCGGTACTCCGGCGACGCGATCAAGGCGGTCGCCGCCGGCGCGGACGCGGTCATGCTGGGCTCGTACTTCGCCGGCACCGACGAGGCGCCCGGCCGCGTCGTCACGATGAACGGCAAGAAGTACAAGCAGTACCGCGGCATGGGCTCGGTCGGTGCGATGAAATCGGGCGACAGTGACCGCTATCTCAAGGACGAACCCGAAGAGGAAGACGAGTACGTCCCCGAGGGCGTCGAGGCGGCGACCCCCTACAAGGGAACGCTCAAGTCCGAACTGCACCAGCTCGCGGGCGGCATGCAGTCGGGGATGGGCTACGTCGGTGCCGAGACGATCCCCGAGTTCAAAGAGCGCAGCGAGTTCGTCCGCGTCTCCTCGGCCGGACAGGCCGAGAGCCACGCCCACGACGTCGTCATCACCGACGAAGCGCCGAACTACTCGCCCGACAGCGAGTAGTCGCTTACGGGTCCATCGGCGGCGTCCGGAACGCCCCCTCGTCGATCTCGGGGTCGTACTCCTCGATCGCGGCCCGGACGAGGGTAAAGACGGCGCGCTTGCTCCAGCGGGCCGTGTTGATGTGGAGGTCGTAGAACTCCCGGTCGTCGATGTCGATCTCGTAGTAAGACTCGTAGCGGCCGGCCTCGCTGACCTCGCGGACCCGCATCTCCGCCTCGGTCTCGATGCGGTCGTCGATGCGCTCGAGGCGAACGGCTTCCGGCGCGTCGAGCCAGAGTCGCAGGTCCGCGCGGTCGCCGGCGATCCAGCCCGCAAGTCGCGACTCGAGGATGAACGGCTTGTTCGACATGCCCCACTTCTCGGCGATCTGCTGGAGCCGCTGGTCGAGTGCGCGGTCGATCTCGTCGGACTCGTCGGCCTTGGCGATGAGCTGGTTGAGGCTCATATCGCGGTCCTCGGCGAGTTCCCGGAAGACCTCGCCGCCGGAGACGTAGGGACAGCCGATCGCGTCGGCGAGTTGTTCACACAGTGTCGTCGCTCCACAACCCGGCGGTCCGGAGACGGTGATAAAAAGCGACGTGTCGATATCGACGGTCGAACCCTCTTGTGCAGCCATACGTCGATACTCTCAGTCCCCAGTGAACAATTTTCCCCTCTTTCCTCGGGAGCGAAAGCACCCGGATCGGTGAGAACGAGAGTCATCGACGGGGTCGACCGCCGAGTTCACGCCGGTACTAAATCGCCGTGTCGCTCCGTTACGGCGGAACGAACGTGTTGCCACATTCGGTACAGGTCAGACGGAAGTTGCCGTCGTCGGTGAGTTCGAGACCGTGGCCGATCTCCTCCTCGCACTCCTGACAGTAGACCAGCGACTCGAGCTGGTCCCAGTCGTGTTTCGATTTGGGTGCGCCGAAGGCGAATCCGACGACCTGCTCGTCGGTGTCGTTGTAGCCGGTCTGGAAGTCGCCGGGCTCGAACCGGATCACCTCGCCCTCGTCGACGATGACTTCGCCCTCCTCGGTGTCGAAGGTCGCGGTGCCTTCCTGCACGTAGAAGACCTCCTCCTGGTCGTGGTGGGTGTGCATCCCGCCCGAGAACGACTCGCCGGGCTCGAGTTCGAAGTAGTTCATCGCGAAGTCGGTAAAGCCGAGCGCGTCCGAAATCGGCCGGCGAACCGAATGGACGTCCATCGGGTTGACTTCGATCTCGACGTCGTCGATCGCTGTTTTCTCCATGAACGATAGTTAGGATAGTGGACCAAAAAGACAGTGGGTGTCGATGGCTGACGCATGGGGGGATCGGAGCCGACGGCGACCCGGTACCGAAGAGTAACGCATACGGTCGTCCAAGCCTGAGATAGCCACGTGAACCGCCGTACGGTACTTCGAACCGCCGGGGTGGCCGCCGTCGCCGGGCTATCGGGTTGTCTCGATACCTTGCGGGAACACTATCAGGGCAGCTTTCAGGGACTGATCCCGCTCGAAATCAAAAGCGAGGCCGACCGTCACTACAACATCGTCCTCGAGGCCTACGAGTCCGGGTCCGACCGACAGACCTACGACGAGAGCTACACCGTTACGCCCGACCAGACGGTGTCGGCACCGCATCTCGATGCAATCGAGCAGAGCTTCCGGGTGACCAAGTTCGTGGACGCGGACGGCGACCGAACGAGCAGGGAGGCGACGCTCAGGCCCGAGACCGAACTCGTGACCGTTCGGATTACCGATGACGACCTGATACTGGATATCGAACGCGGGGAGGAGGCCGGCGGGGAGCCGACACCGCCGTCCGAACCGCCGGACAGCCCCGTCGGGAACGAATCGAACGTGAGTGACGGGGACTCGACGAACGCGACCGAAACGAACGAGACGACTCCCGACTCGGACGGGTCGACATAACTCGCTGACGCGGCCCGGGACCGCTTTTCGAGGAGAGAACGGCCGAACAGCGACGCGTCAGGGATAGGGATGAAACGCCCGCTCGAGGCGCGACTCGAAGCCGAGGTCCGTTGGAACCGTCTCGGCGCGCTCGCCGAAGTAGGGATCGTCGGTGAACAGCGGTTGCGCACCGGGGACGACGACCCGGACGGCCTCGAACCCGATCGCCTCGACGTCCCGGGTCGTCAGCCGCGCCGCGTGGGGCGTCAGCCCCGCGTCGGCCACCCGATCGACCAACGCCTCGAGTCGGTCGCGACCGGTCGGGACGGGGTCGGGGCCGACGCTCTCGGCGGGGACGGTCGACTCGACGTCGACGAACGATCGCGCCTGCTCCGGGAAGGCGGCGTAGGTGCCGATCTCGCCGCCCGCAGAACCGGCCTCGTCGGAGCCGAGACTTCGCAGTTCCATCCAGTTCTGGAGCGCCTCCTCGAGGGCTGCCGTCGCGGCCGCCGCGGCGTCGAGGCCGGCCGCCGAGCCGACGGCGAACGCCGGCCACGCGTCGTCGTCGGGCGCGACCGGATCGTCCCCGAGGGCGGCCGGCTCCCGGTGGACGGCGACGGCCACAACGGGGACGTCGACGTCCTGTGTCACGAGCAGCGGCGTCACCGACAGGCCTTGACTCTCCGCACGGCGCTCGAGGCGATCGAACACCGGGGCGTCGACGGCCAGCCCGAGCGGGTCGAACGTCGAGTACCACGCGAGCATCGTCGCATCGCGCTCGACGACTTCGGTCAGTCCGGAGACGAGCGCGTCGACCGTCGAGGAGCCGAGTCCCAGCCCGGTCGTGATCGCCGGGACCAGCGCCGGGCCGGGCTGGGGGAACTGGACCGCGGCCGCCGGTAGGTGGACCTGCTCGCCGCTCACGAGGTCCTCGCCGGGAACCCAGCGGTGTTCGGCGGCGGGATCGTAGGCGGGACCGTCGTCCGGCCGGACCAGCTCCGTCGGCGGGACCGGGTTCTCGAGGTCGCCCTCGCTCGCGCGGACGAAGTCCGGCTCGCGGTAGACGCCGGCGCAGTAGCGCTCGAGGCCCTCGCCGACGGCCTTCATCAACGCGGCGTTCCAATCGTCGGCGACGCCAGCGGCCTGTCGCGGCGCGCTCGCGTCGCTGTAGGCGGTCGTGTCCGCGACCGTCGCGAGGTAGTACGGCGACGGGAACGACTCCACCTCGGCGATGCTCCCGACCGGGCCGATCCGGTCGTCGATCGCCCGCTCGGCGGCCTCGACGGCCGCCTCGAGACCGAGCGTGTCCGCGTCCTCGCGGTCGAGGGACCGGTCCTGGTGGCCGTCGGCACACCCACAACCGGGGGCCGGCAGCAGTTCGCGGCGGGCGTAGGGCAGCTCCCGGACCGCGCCCATAATCGAGCGCTCGTCGCCCGAGAGGACGCGCACACACTCTCGGCCGGCGACGGCCCCGGCCAGCCGAGCCGCGCTCCGATCCGCCTGCGGGCCGTCGGCCCGCTCCTCGAGTTGGGACGCGACGCGGGCGCGCAGACAGTCGAAGCAGGCGGTCGCGGGGGCGAACCCCGAAATCGCGGCGTCGACCGTCGGGATCGGGTAGCCACCGACGCCGCCGATCTCGACGGCGATCCAGGGGGTATCCCCCGCCCGTGCGGCCTCGTTGGCCCGTTCGAACGTCGCCGCGCCGGCAACATCGCTGACGACCGCGAACCGAGCGTCGCCGATCGCCGACGCCTCTGCCTCCCGGACGCCGACGTCGACGTCTTCGAGCGCGGTGACGACCGCCTCGCGGACCGGGTCGTCGCCCACGACGTGGATTTGCATACCCCTAGCTGCTCGCGCGGCCGGGAAAAACGCCCCGCTCGAGCATCGCGGGAACCCGCGAGGGTCAGTCTTCGGCCGGCGTCGCCGAATCGACGTAAACGAGTTCGTCGCGGGACTCGAGCAGCCGCACGCCCCAGGTGACGGTGACGGGGACGAGCGCAGTCGTGAAGACGGCGATGAACACGAGAATCGAGAACATCGACTGGTCGATAACACCGGCCTGAAAGGCGACTTCGGCGATGATGATCTCGACGGTGCCGCGGCCGTTCATGCCGAAGCCGACGACCAGTCCCTCCCGAGAGGTCAGCGAGGTGGGCAGCGAGAACAGCCACGAGCCGACGATCTTGCCGAGGAAGGCGATGGCCACCAGCGCGGCGAGGACGGCGAGGGAGTCGGCGAAGACGTCGAAGGTGATCTGGAAGCCGACCGTGACGAAGAAGATCGGCGCGAACAGCCCCATCGCGAGGTCGTACATGACGGTGTGCATGTGTTCGTAGAGCCCGGGCTCGACGTCGGCCTGCCGGAGAAACATCCCAGCCATGAAGCCGCCGATTATCATGTGGAGGTCTGCCAGCGTCGCCAGCTGGGCGAAGAGTAGGGAGACCAACAGCGCGAAGGTGAAGGCGGTGGTCCGATCGACGAACCCGTAGCGTTCGCGCTGGCGCTCGATGGAGCGCCAGGCGTACGGGAGAAACCGGTAGCCGATCAGCAGCGTCGCCGCGAAAAAGCCCGCCGCCTGCAGCAGGATGACGCCGATCTCGGACGGCTCGAGCGCGCCCGCCGTCACGTAGCTGTCGACGCCGGCGAACGCGATCAACACGCCAACGTCCGAGGCCAGCGCCCCGCCGAGCAACACGTTCGCGATCCGCGTATCGAGCAACTCGAGGTCGGCGAGGATGCGCGATTTCGTGGCCAGCGACGTGGCGGCCATCGCGAGGCCCAAAAAGAGCGCCGCGCCGACGGAGACGCCGAGCCAGACGCCGGCAGCGTAGCCGAGTCCGAAGGGAATGACGAATGCCCCGAAGGCGATCAACAGCGACTGGGGACCGAGTTCGAACAGTTCCCGCAGGTCGACCTCCATCCCGACGTAGACCATCAACAGGAACACGCCCAGCTCCGAGAGAACCGTGAGCAGTTCGGAGGGGCGCAAGAGCCCGAGCAGCGCGGGGCCGAAGGCGATGCCGGCGAACAGTTCGCCCATCATCGTCGGATAGCCAAAGCGCTCGGCGACCGCGCCGAACACCCACGCGACCGAGAGGACGAGCAGGAGACTCAGGATGTCGATACCGACGGCGTCGACCATCGGTCACACCACCGTTCGGCGGCCCGGACGGCCGGGAAGCTGTTCGCCGCGAGCGACGCGCCGGAGCGGATCAGTCACGGTATCGGTCGACGTGCCAGAGCGAGATTACGTCTCGGGTTGCATCGCTAGTCGTCGGTACTCGCGTCTACCTCGCCGACCTCGAGGTCGTCGCCCGAACCGGCAGCCATCGGATCGTCGGTGACGTCGGCGTCCCGCCACGTGCCACGGCGGTACCAGCCGTAGGCAAGCACCGCACCGACGACGTTCGAGACGGCGAAGGCGACCCAGATCCCCCGGTAGTCGTAGGTCGTCGCGAGGCCGTAGGCGATCGGGAGCCGCACGAGCGCGTAGATCACGATGACGATCGCGGCCGCGGTCAGGGTCTTGCCGGTCCCTCGGAAGCTGCCGTTGTAGGCCCGCATCACGCCGATGAAGCCAAAGGAGGGGGCGACGTACCGAATGAACGTCGTCCCGATCTCGATGACTTCGGTGTTGTCGGTGAACGCGCCGGTGATCGGCTCCGCGGCGAACCACGCCACGATACCCATCGCCCCGAGGATGACGAACATCGTCCGGGCGGCAAAGTCCGCCGCGGCTTTCGCCCGCTCGGGTTTGCCCGCGCCGACGTTCTGCCCGGTCATCGTCTCGACACCGCGGGCGACCGCGATCGCCGGCAGGAAGATGACCGAGAAGACGCGAGTCCCGATTCCGTAGGCCGCCACGACCGTGTCCGGGAAGAACGCGACGATCACCAGCAACAGGTTGATCGACAGTGCCCGGCCCATCCCCTCGATCGAAGCGGGGAAGCCGATGCTCACGAGCCGCTTCGCGAACGAGAGGTCGGGCCGCATCTGGGCCAGTCGGATCCGGACGCCCCGGACGCCGCTGAACATGATCGCCAGCCCGACCACGAGCGCGAGCGAGCGCGAGAAGACCGTCGCGATCGCCGCACCCTCGATCCCGAGTTCGGGAAACGGCCCCCACCCGAAGATCATGAACGGGTCGAGGATCACGTTGAGCAGGACCGAACCGAACATCACGAGCATCGGCGTGATCGTGTCGCCGTACCCGCGCATCAAGGCGATGAACACGAAGAAGCCGAACATGAACGGCATCCCGAGCGAGATGACCTGCATGTAGTCGGTCGCCAGCGGCAATACGGCCTCGGAGGCACCGAGCAGTCCGAGCAGTTCCTCGACGAAGACGTAGCCGACGACGCCGAGTAGCAACGCCGCGAGCAGGGACAGCGCGACGGTCTGGGAGGCGGCGTACTCCGCCTCGGACTCCTCGTCAGCACCGATGTACTGGGCGACGAGAACGCTCCCGGCCACCGAGAGCCCCATCCCGACCGAGATGAGCAGAAAGACCATCGGGAACGCGAAGCTGATCGCCGCCAGCGCCTCGGTGCTGTACTGACCTAACCAGAACGTGTCGATGAGGTTGTAGGCGGTCTGCAACAGGTTCGTCACGATGATCGGCAGCGAGAGATAGAACAGCGGCTTCGCGATCCCGCCTTCGGTCAGGTCGAACTCCTCGCGACCCTTGAACAGCCCGGAGACTGGGGCCAACCGCCGTTTGATCCAGCCGACGAGTCGAGCCAGCAGGCTCATCTTTCGGCCCCCGTGTCAACCTCGGGCGACGACCCGTTCCGGTCGGCCGACTCGAGACACAGCGTGTCGTCGATGTACGCATGGATGTACTCCAGCGTCCGTTCCGGCGGTCGATCCACCGCGGCCGCCCGCGTCTGTGCGCCGTGAAACAGGGTGACCAGAAAGTCGGCAGTCGCCTCGGGATCGATGTCCGAGCGGAACTCCTCGGCCTCGACTCCATCAGTGACGAGACCGGCGATGCGGTCCCTGGTGGCACGGTCGAACCCACGCAGTCGCTCCCGGTAGGCCTCATTGTAGGGCGACTGGGCCTTGATTTCGAGGATCGCCGTTCGGAACTCCTCGGACGACTCCTCGTCGCTGGGAGTCAGCAACTGGTCGAGAAACTCGTGCAGTCGCTCGCTCGGCGTCTCGCCGGGGATCGTCTCGGTTCGTTCTTCGAAGTCGTCCAGCAAAAACTCCAGAAACGACTCGAGAAGGTCCTGTTTGCCGTCGAAGTGGTAGTGAATCGTTCCCTTGCTTTTGTCCGACTCCGCGGCGATGTCCTGCATCGTCAACTCCGCATACCCATGCTTGCAGAGCGCCCGGTACGTCGCATCCATGAGATCGTCGATCGTCTCGTCAGTCATGTAGAAGATTCCTACACTAACTTACTGACTGGCCAGTCAAAAGCGCTTCGTAACCGGACGATCACGTTCGGGTTCGGCCGGCGTCACGAAACGAAACGGGACGCGGCAGCGTCAGCGAAACGGCGACTCAGTCCTGCTCGCGGAGGCGCTCAAGGACGTCCTCGGCGTTTTCGACGGCCTTCTCCTTCTTGGCGGGGTAGGCCTCGACCTTCCCGCGGAAGGTGATGCCGTCGCCGAGGCGAACGTCGCCCGCGAAGGCGGCCTGTTTGTCGAGTCGCAGGAAGAGTTCGGTGTTTTCCGTGACCCGCTCGTCGAGTTCGGCGATCAGGTCGTCGAAGGTCTCAAGGTCGGCGAGCCGCGAGAGGACGTGCCGAACGTCGTCGGCGTTCTCGACGCGGGCCGAGAGGACGAGGATACGGTCGCCGTAGTGGCCCTCGCTTTCGGTGCGTTCGATCTCGAAGGGGTCGTCATCGTCACCGTCGGGGAGGAACGTTCGCAGCGCTTCCTCGACGCGTTTCTCGTCCTCGGTGGCGTAGCAGAACGTCCGTAAATCGACGTAGTGAAGCGGGATCTGTGGCATCGACGATTCGAATGGGTAGTGTGGTAGTGTTCGGCCGGCACGGCGGTAGCAGGTGCGACGTCGCCTCGCGGGACCGGCCCTCGAGCGGCGTTACTCCTCGTCTGCGTCTTCGTCGTCGGCCGCCTCGAGGTCGTCCTCGGGAACGCCGGCCTCCTGGCCGTCCTCGAAGCTGATGGTGTAGGTGACGTCACCGAACATCGACTCCATCGTCTGGGTGATGGTCCCGGTTTCGCCGTCGAACTCGCTGTGCTCGTCGTGCAGCACGACGCGATCGTCTTCCTCGAAGCTCATAGCCGATATTTCCCCGCGGTCGCGTAAAAAGGGACTGATTCGCCACTGGGTAGCCTGCGTGACCCGCCGTCGCTATCGATCGCGACCACTGTCGGCAGCCGGCGGTCGCGGGGGCGGTCAGCGCTCGTTCTCGAGGGCGACGACGGTGTCGGACATGAGCCACGCGTCGTCGCTCGAGACGTCCTCGATGCTGAGTGCGAAAAACGAGTCGCGGCCGTCGTCGACGGTGATCCGGAAGCTGCGACTCCGTAGCGAATCGGTCCGTTCGGTCGTCTCCGATCGGGCTGGCTCCACGGGCGTCCTCGGGGGTCAGCGCCCATAACTCGCTCGGTCCGCCCCTCTCGCCGCCGATCGCCCGCCGGCTCGAGGGAGGCGGCGACCGAGCCCCGACCGACCGCGACGCCGGCCGGCGATCAGTTCGGATCGGCTCGCTCGAACCGCCGGTAGCCGATCGCGATCGGGATGGCGAACCACGCGAGCAAGACGACGGGTGCGACCCACTCCGACAGGGAGAGCAGCACCGTCCCGGCGACGCGACTCGCGCTCGAGACCCTCGAGCGCGACGACGGCCTCGTCGCCAGCCCCGTACCGTTTCGTGAGTCCCCTGCGTTCGTATCGCCGGCATATGAACGGCGCTACACGAACGGGTAGAAAACAGTTCAGGGGGATAGCAGAACGACGGAACGAGAGTCGCTGTGGCCGGTTTCGTCGTCCAGTACGGGCCGGCGATCGCGGGTCGCTCAGGCCTCGAGTTCGACGTCGAGTTCCTCGAGCAGCGTATCGGCCGCGGCGCTCGAAGAGCCGGGGCCGCGGGCGGTGATGAGGTCGCCGTCGACGGTGACGCTGGTGTCGGAATCGAGTTCGGCGTCCCAGTTACCGCCGGCGGCTTTCACTTCGTCCTCGGTCCAGTAGGGCAGCTTGCGGCCGTCGGGCATGCGGTCCTGTTCGTCGACGATGCCCTCCTCCCACGCGTTGGGGAAGCCGGTTACGTCACGGCCGTTGACGATGAACGCGCCGTGGCTGTCGCGGGCGAACCCGAGAATGCCGACGGCGTGACAGACCACGAGCGCCTTCCCGTTGCCCTCGACGGCGTCCCGCAGGAGCTGCCGTGCGTGTTTGTCCTGGTTGATGTCCCATGCGGTTCCGTGCCCGCCGGGGAAGACGACGGCGTCGTACCCCTCGGCGTCGGCCTGTGCGACCGGGATCGGATCGTTCAGTCGCTCGTCGGTCTCGTGGACCTCGCGAACGTGTTCGGCGGTTTCCTCGCCGACCTCGTCGGGATCGAGCGATCGCTCGTCGATTACCGGCGGACTCCCCGACGGCGTCGCGACCGTGACCTCGACGCCCGCGTCCGACAGCGTCTCGAGCGGCTCGACACATTCCTCTCCCCAGTACCCTTCTTCGCTGACGACGAATAGTGCGTCGGTCATGCATCTCCCCTAAGACGGGGAGCGTAAAAACGACCAGCCCACCCCTCGGTTCTGCCGCAAGTCACCGCGTCGATAGGTTAGCCTGCGTGACCGTTTCACTGGCCGAGGGTGACCTTTTTCGCTATCGGCCCCCTACCTACGGTAGGTGAAATCATGGCAGACCGACCCCGCCCGTTCGACGGTATCGACGACCTCCTCGAGCGACTGAACCGCCAAGTCGAGACGGCGGCCCGATCGTGGGAGCGGCAGGTGGACGACCGGAGCCAGCTCGACCTCTCGATGGGCGGTGCGGAGACGAGCCTGGACCTCGCCGACGAGGGCGAGGCGTTCGTCGCCACCGTCGACGTCCCCGGCTACGAGAGCGCCGACCTCGAGTTGCGACTCACCGACCGGGACCGGACCCTCGCGATCTCGGGCCGGCGCGAACGCGAACGGGAGACCGACGACGAGGCGGCGAACTACATCCGACACGAACGGACGACCCAGTCGTTCAGCCGGCAGGTGCGCCTGCCGGCGTCGGTCGACGCCGATGCGGTGCAGGCAAGCGTCAACAACGGAGTGCTGACGGTGCGGCTCCCCAAGCGCGAACCGGACGAGGAGGCGCGCTCGATCGACATCGACTGAAGACTACTATCAGTCGTTTTCGGTACAATTGGGCCGGTCTGTGTTCCATCGATACATCGTGATCAGGAGATGAGAGTACATGTCCTGCAGTTAGATGTGATTCTGAAACACAATCAGGTGATTCGGTAACTACAGATGCAAACTAAACAGTCGGCTCATAGGGTACCAAAAGTTGATAACCTCCGGTTGATTGTCTGCACGTACTGGATATGAATTTGACACGATTGTTGAAACCACTGGTGCGGGACACTGGCGTGATAGGTGGCGTAACCGTCGGTCTTGTGTACGGTCTCACCCATTCGGGGGCAGTAATCGTAGGACTGGCTGGTCTTGGCATCCTCTGTATTGGGGTGGGTGGTGGTACTACTGGACATGGTGGTACTTCTGGATTTGCTGCTTTGGGGAGGACTGGGCACGATGAGAGTAGTGAGGTAAGAAATATGACCAGACATATGGAACTCTGGCCGGGGGTATCCTCCGACATGCCAGTTCGGGTGCGTCTCCTCTTCTATGGGCTTGGACTCCTTTTCTGGAGCCTCACAGTTCTTGGACTGTTTTCGTCGCGCCTCCATTGACCCCGCGCTCGACGTTCTCTATCCTACCGTTCAATTCACGCTCTGTATTCAGCACACCGGTCTTAATAGACGATGGCTAAATTGTGACCCGCACCGTTACATCGTTACCCCGTACTTACCGCAAGTTCACATTCGATTCCGAATGAAAATCGTACTATCAACCGCTGCTACGGCAGCTCGTCTCAATCGTCGAGGTTCAACGCGTCAAAGAACCGGCGAGCGAGCCGTCCGCCGACGAACTCGAGTAGCGCGTCGTCGTCGCCGTCTTCGTCCGCGAACAGCCCGAGTTCGATCCGCCCGCCGGCCATGTCGTGGTGGCCGCCCGCCGCCCCGAGTTCGTCGAACCCCTCCTCGAGCGCCTCGCCGATGTGGACCCGCGGATCGATCGACCGGCCGCTCAGCCGGATCGCGTCGCCGACGATCCCGTAGACCAACACCGTATCGACTCCCTCGAGGTTGAGCAGGTAGTCCGCGGCCTGTGGCAGCGCGTCCGTCTCGCCGGTCTTGCCGGCGCTGGCGACCAGCGACGAGCCGCGTCGCTCCCGGCTGGCGATGGCCCGCCCGATCGCGTCGAGAGTCCCCGGGGAGAAGGCGCTGCCGTACAGTTGCTCGAGCGTCTCGAGATCCGCGTCGGGATAGACCGCTAGCGCGGCCTCGTACTCGCGGCGCGTCGGCTCGCGGACGAAGTCCAGCCGCTCGCGGTGGAGCGCAAAGAGCAACGCCGAGGCGAGCCGGGCGGTCAGTTCGACCTCGAGTTCCCCGAGGTACTCCACGAAGATCGTCGCCGTCGCGCCGTACTCGGTGCGGACGTCCTCGAAGTCGGCCCCGCTCGCCTCGCCGGGATGATGGTCGATGACGATGTCCGGTGTGATACGTTCCGGCACCTCCGTGTTCGCGCCCGGACTGCTGTGATCGACGTACCCGATGCTCTCGTACTCCGACAGCGTCGTCGACTCGATCGTCTGGAGGCTGATGTCGAGGAGATTGACGAACGCGCGGTTCTGTTGGTGGGAGATCTCACCGCCGTAGGCGATCGTCACGGGCGCGATGTCGTGGTCGCGTGCGATCGCCTCGAGGGCGAGCGCGCTGGCGAGACAGTCCGGGTCGGGATTGTCGTGACAGACGATCGCCAGCGACTCGGTCGCCTCGAGGACGGAGACGAGGTCGGCCGCGCGAGGCATACGTGAGATACGGCGACGAGACGTTTGAAACCCGCGTCGCCTCTCAGTGCGGACGAACGATCGATCGGCGATAGGGGTGCCGCGTGAGTGACGCCGCTCGAGGTCGGGCGAACGCCCACTGGGACGGTACGGTCCACTGTCAAGTCGACTTACATATGATATTCGAACACATTTGGGAATGTTCTCAGCGGGAAGTAAGAGGTCTGTACCCCTGCAGTACGGTTCTCGTCGGGGAGAAATCTGGACTCCTATTCAATACCTTCACAGGTCGAGGGTTCGATGTCAACTACGACGGGGGCCCGTAAGCGGGCCGCTGTGATCGAGACCCAGTTGGTTAGAACGATGACAAAGGGTAAGACGGGCGACGGCGGACTCGTGACTGAACGACTGACCCACCACTCCGGCGCGGACGACGGTGTCCACCCATGACTGACAACGCCGAGAGCAATCGAATACGCGTGACGGTAACGGTCACCGACGACGAATCGATCGAACAACTGATTGATTGCGTCGACGACGTCGTCGACGCACGCACCGTCGACGACCGGACCACCGACCAGCAGGGTCGTCCGGAGTCGCTCCAGCTCGACGTCCGCGAACTCACGCCGAAACAGTGGGAGGCCCTCGAGCTGGCCGGCAAGCGGGGCTATTTCGACCGGCCACGAGGAGTCGATCTCGAGACGCTGGCCGATGAGCTGGCGATCTCGAAGTCGGCGGTCTCCCAGCGGCTCCGTGCGGCCGAGTCGACGCTGATCCGGGCGGTCCTCGACGCGTCGCGGGAGCCGACCGAGCGGTAGCGGGGTCCAGCCACGATCGGTCCCGAAGACCGTAGGTAAGTGTGTACTTATTTCACACCGGACGACTGAGGGGCCGGTATGCGAGACGCCTACCTCGTCGGCGCGGGGCAGTCGGACTACGGAGCCTTTCCCTCGGAGAGCTACCGGTCCCTGTTCCGCACGGCGTTCGACGCGGCGACGGACAGCGTACCGAAGGGCCTCGAGGCGGACGACGTCGACGAGGCCGTCATCGGCAATCTCGGCGTCGGCGGCCGGCAGCTGGGCCTCTCCGGGCCGGCCGTGACCGAACACGTCGGCCTCGACGGGGTGCCGACGACGCGGGTCGAAAACGCCTGTGCGGCGAGCGGTTTCGCGGTGCGACAGGCCGTCCAGGCCGTCAAGTCGGGGATGGCAGACGTCGTCCTCGCCGGCGGCTTCGAGATCATGTCCGACATGAGTTCGGACGCGACGAAGTACTGGCTCGGCGTCTCCGGGGAAACCGAGTGGGAGCGACTCTCGGGAACCACCTTCTCGGGCGTCTACGCCCAGATGGCGTCGGTCCACATGGAGCAGTACGGCACCACGCGCGAACACCTCTCGCGGGTCGCCGTCAAGAACCACGCCAACGGCGCGAAAAACCCCCACGCCCAGTTAGGCTTCGAGTGTTCGCTCGAGGACGCCCAGTCGGCGCCGGTCGTCGCGGACCCGCTGAACCTCTATCACTGCTGTCCGACCTCGGACGGGGCGGCCTGTGCGCTGATCGTCAGCGAGGACGTGGTCGACGAGTACACGGACGATCCGATCCGGGTGGCCGGCGTCGGTGCCGGCAGCGACACCGTCGGGCTCTTCCAGCGCGACACCTATACCGGCATTCCGGCGAGCCAGCGGGCCGGCGAGCAGGCCTACGAGATGGCCGATGTCGACCCCGACGACCTCGACTTCGCGGAGGTTCACGACTGCTTCGCCATCGCCGAACTGCTGGCCTACGAGGATCTCGGCTTCTGTGAGACCGGCGAGGCCGGCCGACTGATCGAATCCGGGGCGACCGAGATCGGTGGCGACCTTCCCGTGAATACCTCCGGCGGCCTCAAGTCCAAGGGCCACCCGATCGGCGCGACGGGCGCCGGCCAGGTCGTCGAGGCCTACAAACAGCTCTCCGGCAAAGCCGGCGAACGACAGGTCGAGAACCCGACCCGCGGGCTGACCCACAACGTCGGCGGCAGCGGTGGTGCCGCCGTCGTTCACGTCTTCGAGAAGGAACAGGAGGTGAGCGCCTGATGAGCGCGATCACCGGTGTCGGTGCGTACGCACCGCGATTCCGAATCAGTGCCGAGGCCTTCGAGGAAGCATGGGGCCAGTTCCACGCCGCCGGCGTCACCGAGAAGGCCGTCCCCTCGGCCGACGAGGACGCCCTGACGATGGGCTACGAGGCCGCGACCCGCGCGCTCGAGGCGGCCGAGACCGACCCCGACGACGTCGACTGGCTGGCATTCGCCGCCTCGCGGCCGCCAGCGGCCGAGGAGGACCTGACCGCCCGACTGGGCGCGATGCTGGCCCTCTCCGAATCGGCGACCCGTCAGCTCTTTTCCGGGAGTACTCGAGCGGGGACCCGCGCGCTCTGGGCCGGTCTGGACGCCCTCGAGGCCGACGCAACGACCGCGCTCGTCGTCGCCGCCGACGCACCGCAGGGCGACCCCGACGACGCGATCGACCACGCCGCCGGAGCCGGCAGCGCCGCGTTCGTCCTCGAGCGCGAGGGCCCCGCGGAAATCGTCGATCGCGCGGAATACGCCGCGCCCTATCCCGGTACCCGGTTCCGGGACACTGGCGACGACGAGACGCAGGGGCTGGGCATCACCCAGTACGATCGGCAGGCGTTTACCGAAACCATCGGCGGCGCGGTCTCCGGCCTCGAGGTCGACCCCGAGCCCGACGCGGCCGCGATCCAGGCCCCCGACGGGAAGCTCCCCTACCGCGCGGCCGGCGCGGCCGGCGTCGGCACCGACGAGATCCAGGCCGCCGCGACGGTCCACGAGCTGGGCGATACCGGCGCGGCGAGCGTGCCCCTGTCGCTCGCCACCGCGCTCGCGGACGGCGACGACTCCGTCCTCGGCGTCTCCCACGGCAGCGGCGCGGGGGCCGACGCGGTCGTCGTCTCGGCCGACGGCGA